>JBOGYU010000088.1:0-12560 GCA_050696935.1 Solirubrobacteraceae bacterium
GGGCGGGCTCGGGCGGCGGGGTCGGCTCGGCGGCGGTGGAAGGCGGCTCGGCGGCCGCCGCGACGGCCTCGGGCGCGGCGTCGCCGGCCGTCACGTCGGCGCCGGAGGGCACGGCCTCGGCGGCCTCCTCCGGCGTCCCCGCGAGCCGGGTCTGCAGGCACGTCGCGAAGTCGCGCATCAGCCTGTCGGAGACGTCCTGCATCATCCCGCCGCGGCCGAAGCTCGCCAGGCGGCCCGTGATCGTGAAGTCGGTCACCGCCTCCACGCGCGTGCCGCCGTCGTGCTCGCTCAGGCGGTTGACGATCGTCGCGCTGGCGCCGCCCTGGCCGCGCTTGTCGGTCCCCCTGGCCTTCAGGGTCGCGGTGCGCGTGGCCTCGTCGGCGTCCTCGATCCGGATCGTGCCGCGGTAGGCCGCCGTCATCGGGCCGAGCTTGACCTGGAAGGTCCCGTGGTACGTGCCGTCCTCGTCGCGCTCGGTGATCGCCGCGCCCGGCAGGCACGGCGCGACCCGCTCCAGGTCGGTGAGCGCCGACCACACCTGCTCGACCGGCGCCTGCACCTCGAAGATCTGCTCGAGCTTCATCGGCGTGCCAGCTCCTCTCGCGTGTCGATGTCCGTCGGGTCGCACAGATGCCCCGCCTCGAACCGCCGCACGCGCCGGCCCTCCAGCAGTCCGCGGAAGCCCTCGTCGCCCTCAAGCTCGTCGACGCGGTCGAGGAGGCGGCGCGAGAGGAGGACCGGATGGCCCGGGTCGCCTCCGTACGTCGCGCGCACCGCGTCGTGCCGGCCGTCGTGGTGGTCGAGCATCGCGGCGATGACCTGCGGGGTGATGAACGGCTGGTCGCCGAGCGTGACGACGGCGCCGTCGACCGGGCCCAATGCGGCCACGCCGCAGCGCAGCGACGCGGACTGGCCCTCGCTCCAGTCCTCGCACACGACCGTGCGGGCGTCGCCGAACGCGACAGCGGGGCGGATTCGCTCGGCGTCGTGGCCGAGCACGACGACGACCGGCCAGATCGCGGGGACGGCGAGCATCGACTCGACGGCGTACTCGAGCAGCGGCCGGCCGCGCAGCTCCGCGAGCTGCTTCGTGCCGCCGAACCGGCGCCCCTCGCCGGCCGCGAGGACGAGGCCCCCGATCGTGGGCTCGGACGACCGCGTCATCGGCTCATACGCCGACCTCGTGGATCCGTCCCTTCGTCTGCGCGAGCCGGCCGCCGGTGCGGCCATGGCGCGTCGCGACGATCTCGCCCATGATCGAGAGCGCGGTCTCCTCGGCGGTGAGGGCGCCGAGGTCGAGCCCGATCGGGGCGGAGATGCGCTCCAGGTCGGCCTCCTCGATCCCCTTGGCCAGCAGCCGCTCGCGGCGCTTGGCCTGCGCGCGGCGCGACCCCATGGCGCCGATGTAGCCCGCGTCCGAGCGCAGGGCGAGCACGAGCGCCGCGTCGTCGAGCTTCGGGTCGTGCGTGAGGACGGCGATCGCCGTGGCGCGGTCGATCCCGCCCAGGCGCGCGAACGCCTCCTCCGGCCACGCCGCCACGACCTCCTCGGCGGCCGGGAACCGGGCGGGCTGGGCGAAGCGCGCGCGGGGGTCGACCACGAACGGGCGCCAGCCGGCGGCCCGGGCCATCCCGCACAGGGCGGCCGCGAAGTCCACGGCGCCGCACACGATCAGGCGCGGGGGCGGGAACGTGACGTCGACGAACAGGTCGCCGCGGCGCTCGGAGCGCTCCGCCCACATCAGCTCCTCGGCGTGCCGCGCGGCCTCCTCGTCGATCACCGGGTCGCCGAGCGAGCCGGTGCGCTCGCCGTCGGTCGCGACGAGCATCTTCGCGCCGGCGGCCGGGCCGTCGAGCACGGTGACGAGCGCGCCGCGGCCGCCGCCGCGCGCGAGGTCGGTGAACGCGGCCTGGGCGCTCACGGCTCGTAGCGCTCCACCCAGACGTCGATCTCGCCGCCGCAGGGCAGGCCGACGTCCCACGCCTCCTCGTCCGCGATCCCGAAGTGCAGGAGCCGCGGCGCGGCGCCGGCGAGCACCTCCTCGGCGACCTCGACGACCGCGCCCTCCACGCAGCCTCCGGACACCGCGCCGGCGATCTCGCCGTTCGCGTTGATCGCCATCTTCGCCCCGGGCGGGCGGGGCGCCGAGCGCTTGACGCCGATGACCGTGGCGAGCGCCACCGCGTCTCCGCGCGCGGTCCAGGCGTCGACCTCGTCGAGCACGTCCTTCATGACAGTCGTTCCTCCATCAGTTCGGCCAGCGCCTCGAGCGAGGCGATGGAGTTGCCGGGCAGCAGGTGGTCCACGTGCGGGAGCGCCGCCTGCATCCCGCGGGTGAGCGGCTCGTAGCGCGGGTCGGCGGCCAGCGGGTTCAGCCACACGACCCGGTGCGCGCAGCGGCGCAGGCGGGCCATCTCGTCGCCGAGCTGCTCCGGGTCGCCGCGGTCCCACCCGTCCGAGAGCACGACGATCGCCGCGCCGCGGCCGATCCGGCGGCCGTGCTCGCGGTTGAGCTCGGCCAGCGCGGCCCCGATCCGGGTGCCGCCGGACCAGTCGGCGACGTGGTCGCCCGCGCGGGCGAGCGCGCGGTCGGGATCGCGGCCCGCCAGCTCGCGCGTCACCCGCGTGAGCCGCGTGCCGAACACGAACGCCTCCACCCGCGCGCGGGCGGCGACGCTCGCCTGCAGGTACTGGAGCAGCATCCGCGCGTACGGCGTCATCGAGCCGGACACGTCGCACACCAGCACGAGCCGGCGCGGGCGCTCGGCGGGCTCGCGGTAGCGGCGCTCGAGCAGCTCCCCGCCGTGGCGCAGCGAGACGCGGACGGTGGCGCGCAGGTCGTGCTCCTCGCGGCGCCGGCGCGTGGGCCGCGTGCGGCGGGAGATCCGCTGAGGGCCGCGGCGGGCGAGCCGGGCGAGCAGCGCGCGGGCGGCCGCCCGCTCGGCGTCCGTGTACTCGGCGAAGTCCTTCTCCCGCAGCAGCTCCGCGTCGCTCCACGCCGCCGGCACCGGCGCCTCATCGATCGGGAGCGCCTCCTCGCGCTCGCCGGGCACCCCCACCCGCGGCAGCACCGAGCGCTCGATCCGTCCCAGCTCCTTCAGCGGGTCGTCCTGCGGGCGCGAGAACACCGCCGCGAACGCCTCGGCGAACAGCGCGAGGTCGGCATGCGAGGAGCACAGCACGGCGCGCAGGGCGAAGTACGCGTCCGCGCGCGAGGAGGGGTCGACCGCCGCGAGCGCGCGATGGGCGGCGAGCAGCTCGCCGACGCCCACGGGCGCGCCGGCCGCACGAAGGTGCGCGGCGAGATCCGACAGGCGCGACGAGACGGGGTCGTCACGCACCATGCAGCACCCCCCGCTCGCGCACACGCTCGATGTCCTCGCGCACCTTCAGGGCGACGCCCAGCGTGCCCTCGAGGTCCCCGGTCCCGTCGAGCGCGAGCAGCGCGCGCGCCCACGTGATCGTCTCCCCCACCCCCGGCAGCTTGTAGAGCTCCTCCTCGCGCAGCCGGGCGACGGCCGCGCACACGCGCTCGGCCACCGCCTCGGGCACGCCGGGCAGCCGCGCCCGGACGATCTCGGCCTCGCGCTCGCGGCTCGGGTAGTCGATCCAGTGGTACAGGCACCGCCGCTTCAAGGCGTCGTGCAGCTCCCGCGTCCGGTTCGAGGTCAGCACGACCAGCGGACGCCGGGAAGCCGCCACCGTGCCCAGCTCGGGGATGGTGATCGCGAAGTCGGCCAGGAACTCGAGCAGGAACGCCTCGAACTCGTCGTCGGCGCGGTCGACCTCGTCGATCAGCAGCACCGCCGGGCCGTCGTGCTCCAGCGCCTCCAGCAGCGGCCGCCGCAGCAGGAACTCGCGCCCGAACAGCTCGCGCGCCTGCGCCCCCGCCTCCGCCGCCCGGATCGCGAGCAGCTGGCGCTGGTAGTCCCAGTCGTAGACCGCGTGGTGGAGGTCGATCCCCTCGTGGCACTGCAGCCGGATCAGCCGCGCGCCGCCCGCCCCGGCCAGCGCGCGCGCCACCTCCGTCTTCCCCACGCCCGCCTCGCCCTCCAGCAGCAGCGGCTGCTCGAGCGTGGCGGCGAGGTAGACGGCGGTGCTCAGGCCCCGGTCCGCGAGGTAGCCCTCGCCGGCCAGGGCCCGGGTCACGTCCTCGGTCGTGGCGAAGTACACACCCTCATGATGACGCCTGCTCGAGCGCGCGCCGGCACAGCACCCACGCGAGGTGGCGCTTGTAGTCCGCCGACGCGTTCAGGTCGGCCGGCGGCTCGGTGCCCTCGGCCGCCTGCTCGGCCGCCGCGGCGATCCGCTGCGCGTCCAGCGGCTGCCCCCGCAGCGCCGCCTCGGCCGCCGTCGCGCGCAACGGGGTGGAGCCCATGTGGGTGAGCCCGATCCGCACGTCCTCACAGGAGCCGTCGGCGCCGCGCCGGACCAGCGCGCACACGGCCACCATCGCCCAGTCCTCCTGGCGGCGGTTGAACTTCTGGTAGCCGTGGCCGTAGCCGTCGAGCGCGGGCAGGCGGACCTCCGTGAGGATCTCGCCGTCGCCGACCGCCGTGGTGAGGTAGTCCTGGAACAGGTCCGCGGCGGCCACCTCGCGCTCGCCGCGCTCTCCCCGCACCACCACCGAACCCTCGGCCGCCAGCAGCACTGCCGGCATGTCGGAGGCCGGGTCGCCGTGCGCCAGCGAGCCGCCGATCGTCCCGCGGTTGCGCACCTGCTGGTCGGCGATCGTGCCCGCGGCGGTGGACGCCAGCCCCAGGCCGCCGACCGCCACGTCGTGATGGCGCGTCATCGCCCCGACACGCCAGCCGCCGTCGGCGCGCTGGATGCCGGAGAGCCCCACGTGCCGGAGGTCCACGAGCAGCGACGGCGCCGACAGCCGCAGCTTCATCAGCGGCAGCAGCGAGTGCCCGCCGGCGAGGACCTTGGCGTCCTCGCCGCCCTCGCGCAGCGCGGAGAGCGCCTCGTCGACCGACTGCGGCGCGACGTAGTCGAACTCGGCGGGGATCACGACTTCGCCTCCTCGATCGCCTGCCAGACCCCCTCGGGGGTGATCGGCATGTTGAGCATGGTCACGCCGAGCGGGCGCAGCGCGTCGATCACCGCGTTCAGGATCGCGGGCGACGCCGCGATCGTGCCCGCCTCGCCGACGCCCTTGACGCCGAGCGTGTTTACCGGCGACGGCGTCTCCGTGCGGTCGGTCTCGAAGCTCGGCACGTCCGCCGCGCTCGGCAGCGCGTAGTCGACGAACGTGCCGGTCACGAGCTGGCCGTCGTCGTCGTAGTGGATGCGCTCGAACAGCGCCTGCCCGATCGCGTGCGTGATGCCGCCGTGCACCTGGCCCGCGATCAGCATCGGGTTGATCGCCGGCCCGCAGTCGTCGACCGCGACGTAGCGGACGATCTCCACGTTCCCGGTCTCGGCGTCCACCTCGACGATGCAGGCGTGCGCGCCGAACGGGAAGACGAAGTTCTCCGGGTCGTAGAACGTCGTCTCCTCCAGGCCCGGCTCCATCCCCTCGGGGACGTTCTCGGGGACGTAGGCGGCGCCCGCGACCTCCGCGAGCGTCATCCCCTTGTCGGGCGAGCCCTTGACCGAGAAGCGGCCGTCGCGCAGCTCGATGTCCTCCGCCGCGGCCTCGAGCTGGTGGGCGGCGATCCTGCGCGCCTTGTCGGCGACCTTGACCGCCGACCGCGCGGCCGCCTCGCCGCCGACCGCGAGCGAGCGCGAGCCGTACGTGCCCATCCCGTACGGGCCGGTGGCGGTGTCGCCGTGGATGACGTCGACGTTCTCGGGCGAGATGCCGAGCCGGTCGGCCACGATCTGGGCGAACCCGGTGTCGTGGCCCTGGCCGTGCGGGGCGGTGCCGGTGAACACCGTCGCCGAGCCGGACGGGTGCACGCGCACGATCGCCGACTCCCAGAAGCCGGCCTGGAGGCCGACCCCGCCCGGGCCCACGACCCGTGACGGCGCCAGGCCGCAGATCTCCATGTAGGTGGAGAAGCCGATCCCGCGGTAGACGCCGCGCTCGCGCGCCTCGGCCTGCTCGCGCCGGAACGCGTCCACGTCGACCTTCTCGAGCAGCCTGTTCAGCGTCCCGTCGTAGTCGCCCGAGTCGTAGACGATCCCGATCGCCACCTCCGCCGGGAAGTCCTCCTTCGGGATGAAGTTCCTCCGGCGCAGCTCGAGCGAGTCCATGCCCAGCTCGGCGGCGAGCTGCTCCACCGCGACCTCGATCAGGTGCGTGGCCTCGGGCCGGCCGGCGCCGCGCGTGGCGTCGGTCGCGAACTTGTTGGTGAACACGCCCTCGACCGTGAGGCTGAGGTTCGGGATCTTGTAGCAGCCGCTGATCACGAAGCCGGTGAAGCACGGGATGAACGGCGTGAGGAGCGTGAAGTAGGCGCCGAGGTCGGCGATCACGCGGCACTGGAGGCCGGTGATCGTCCCGTCCCGCTTGGCCCCGACCTTCACGTAGTCGATCTGGTCGCGCCCGTGGATGGTGGTCGTCATGTGCTCGGAGCGGGTCTCGGTCCACTTCACCGGGAGGCCGAGCTTGCGAGAGGCCCAGGCGGCGAGCATCTCCTCGCCGTAGTGGGTGATCTTTGTCCCGAAGCCGCCGCCGACGTCGGGCGCGATCACCCGCACCCGCTCCTCCGATATGCCAAGCTCGCCGGCCAGGAAGGAGCGGATCAGGTGCGGGTTCTGGCTCGTGAGGTGCAGGGTGAGCTGGCCGCCCTTGTACTCGGCGATGCACGATCGGGGCTCGATCGGGGCGCCGGCGGTGCGGTGGTTGACGATCCGCCGCTCGATCACGACGTCGGCGTCGCGCCACGCGGCCTCCATGTCGCCGCCGGCGATCGTCCACTCGTGCGTCTTGTTGGTGCCTAGGCTCTCGTGCACGAGCGGGGAGCCGGCCTCGAGCGCCTTCTCCGGGTCGACCACGACCGGGAGCGGGTCGTACTCGACCGCGACGAGCTCGGCCGCGTCGGCCGCCGAGAAGCGGTCGCCGGCGACGACGATCGCGACCGCCTGGCCGACGTGCTTTACCTCCCCGCGCGCCAGCGGCCAGTGCTCGGGCGCCTTGACCTCCACGCCGGGCGGCACCCACGCCATCGGCAGCGCCGCCTCGAACTCCACGTCGTCGCTGGTGAACACGCCGCGGACGCCGGGGTGCTCCTTCGCCGCCGAGGTGTCGATGGAGACGATCCGCGCGTGCGCCTCCGGCGAGCGCACGACCGCCACGTGGAGCATGCCCGCCAGCACGATGTCGTCCACGTAGGTCCCGCGCCCGGTGATCATGCGCGGGTCCTCCTTGCGGCGCATCGCGCGCCCGACGAAGGGGGCCTCGGACTCGACGGTGCTCATGCCCCCACCCCCTGGGCCGGGATCCGCGTCTCCCCGGGCGGCCCGGGCTCGGGGATGCGGCCCTCACGGCCGTTCTTCGCGGCCGCCAGGACCGCCTTGACGATGTTGTGATAGCCGGTGCAGCGGCACAGGTTGCCTGCCAGCGCCTCGCGCACCTGCTGCTCGCTCGGGTCCGGAGTGCGGGCCAGCAGGTCCGCGCCGGCCATGATCATGCCCGGCGTGCAGTAGCCGCACTGCAGGCCGTGGTGCTCCCAGAACGCCTCCTGGAGGGGGTGCAGCGCGCCCTCCTCGCCCATGCCCTCGATCGTGGTGACCTCGGCGCCGTCGGCCTGCACGGCCAGCACGGTGCAGCTCTTGACCGCCTCGCCGTCCAGGTGCACGGTGCACGCACCGCAGTTGGACGTGTCGCAGCCGACATGGGTGCCGGTCAGTCCGAGGCTGTCGCGTAGGAAGTGCACCAGCAGCAGCCGTGGCTCCACCTCGTGGGTCTGCTGCGCGCCGTTCACCGTCACCGACACACGTGCCATACAGCGCCTCCTCCCAATAGAGAAACGCGACCGCACCGGAGCCTAGACCCTCGCTCCCCGCCGCGCTACAGCGGTGTCAGCGGCGGCGGTGATAGGCGAGCGCGAGGGCGGCCAGCAGCAGCCGGTCGTCGCGCTCGATGCGCTCGAAGCGCAGGCCCAGCTCGGCGGGCGTCTCGCGCACCACGCCGGCGTCGGTGACGACATCGTGGTCGCCGGCGGCGATCGTCAGCTCGAGGCGGCCGGCGGCCGGGTTGGCGCCCCGCCGCTCCACGCAGACGCCGCCGGCGCTGAGGTCGCGCGTGACGGTCGACCACTCCGTGCCGTTCTCGTCGAGCAGGCGTGCCGGCAGGGCGAGCGGCGCGCGGGAGAACAGGCGCCGCTGGCCGAGCCGGAAGTCGTCCTGGAGCCGCAGCACGACCTCCTCCCCGGCCGGGCCGGCGATCATGCCGCGGACGGCGTGCAGCCGCCCGCTCGCCTCCAGGATCAGGTAGCCGCTGCCGCCGGCGACGAGCGCCTCGGGCGGCTGGGCCTGGAGCGCGAGCACGACGTCGTGGCCGCTGAAGCCGATCACGCGGCACGGCAGGCTGGTGCCCACGTCGAGGCGGGCGGACTGGCCCTCGTGGAGCTGCGGCACTGATGAGACGGCCATCCATCGGCCGTGATCGGCAGCCCGCGCCGGGGCTTGAGCTCGCGCCACGACCGACGAGGACCGATTACACGCGATCTGCTCGTATCGCGGCGGCCGCGCTGAAGCTCGGGGCGAGCGGCGGTCGACTTTTGTCAGCGATTGAGCGCCTGTGTCGACACTCGTCTTCCCGAGCAACCGCTTCGACGTTCTGGGCGTCCTCGGGCGGTCGGGGGGCGGCGCCGAGCCGCGCAGTGGTCGCCTGACCGTCGGTACAGGGTCGTTTGCCCCTAGCGCTCCGGCCGGAATAGGCTCGCGCCAATCATGAGGCTCACCACCGCTGTTGTCGTCGGACTGGTCGCTACGACCACACTGCCCCAGGCCGCCGCCGCTCAGGCGCCGAGCCTTCAGCGCCAGCTCGGTCCTGGGGCTCGCGT
Source organism: Solirubrobacteraceae bacterium (assembly GCA_050696935.1). Taxonomy (GTDB): domain Bacteria; phylum Actinomycetota; class Thermoleophilia; order Solirubrobacterales; family Solirubrobacteraceae; genus DASSUW01. The sequence continues at coordinate 8,958 of JBOGYU010000088.1, forward strand.
TTCCCATCACGCGGAAACCGCGCGGGTGCGGTTCATCGGCACGGCTCCGGGCAACCCGATCGACCGGCCCGCCGGCGTGTCCGCGGCCGCGCCCGCACGGACCGTGGCGCGCGCGTTCCTGGAGCGCCATGGCGATGCGTTCGGGATCCGTGACCAGGCGCGCGAGTTGCGTGCCACGTCGACCGAGCAGGCGTCCGGTGGGCGCTCGTCCGTGCGTTTCCAGCAACTGCACGAGGGCGTTCCCGTGCTCGGTGGCGAGCTGATCGTGAACTTGGACGACACGGGCAACGTGCTCTCTGCCAGCGGCGAGGCGCTGCCCTCGCCGAAATTGGCGACCGCGCCGGGGATCGGCGCCGACGCCGCCCGCCGGACGGCGCTGGAGGCGATCGCCAAGTACCACCGAGTGGCGGCCGGTGAGCTGAAGGCGACCATGCCGGAGCTGTGGATCTACGACTCCCGGCTGCTCGGCGGCCCGGGCCTCGACCGGCCGTTGCTGGTATGGCGGACCGAGGTCACCGCACAGCAGCCGGTCCGCGAGCTGGTGCTCGTGGACGCCCGGCTCGGCACCGTGGCGCTGCACTTCAATCAGATCGCCCATGCGAAGGACCGCCGGATCTGCGACAACAACAGCGGCAGTCAGCTGCCGTGCACCTCGTTCGTCCGGACCGAGGGCGGCGCGCCGCACCCCACCGTCTCCGACGTGAATGACGCGTACAACTTCTCGGGCGACACCTATGACTTCTTCGCCGAACTCGGACGGGACAGCCTGGACGACGAGGGGATGCCGCTCGTCTCGACGGTGCGGTACTGCCCCAACTCTACCGACTGCCCGTACGAGAACGCGTTCTGGGACGGCTCACAGATGGTCTACGGCGAGGGCTTCGCCGCCGCGGACGACGTGGTCGGCCACGAGCTTGCGCACGGGGTGACCGACTTCACCTCGCACCTCTTCTACTACTACCAGTCGGGCGCGATCAACGAGTCGCTCTCGGACGTGTTCGGCGAGCTGATCGACCTGAGCAACGGAGCCGACGACGTCGCCGACCGCTGGGAGCTGGGGGAGGACATCCCAGGCGGAGCGATCCGCGACATGGCGAACCCGCCCGCGTTCGGCGACCCCGACCGGATGACCAGCCCCAACTACACCGCCGACCCCACCGAGGGGGACGGCGGTGGCGTGCACAGCAACAGCGGCGTCAACAACAAGGCCGCGTTCCTGATCACCGACGGCGGCACCTTCAACGGCCGCACCGTGACCGGCCTGGGGACCGCCAAGGCGGCGCGCATCTACTACGAGGTCGACGCCAACCTGCTCACCTCGGCAAGCGACTACCAGGACCTGTACGACGCGCTCGCGCAAGCGTGCGCGAACCTCGTCGGCACCGGCGGCATCACCGCCGCCAACTGCGTCGAGGTTCAGGACGCCGCGCTGGCGACCGAGATGAACCAAAGCCCGCCGGCGGCCCCGAACCCGGAGGCCCCGGTGTGCCCGACCGGCCAGACGCCGGTGAGCGCGTTCTTCGACGATCTCGAGAACCCGGCCAGCGGCAACTGGGGGCGGATGACCGGCAGCGGAACCAACCGGTGGTTCTACCCACCGACCGCGAACCCGTTCGGCTTCGATGGGACGTACGCCACCAGCGGGACCCGCAACTTCTGGGGCTACGACCAGCCGACCTTCGGCGACTACTCGATCGCGATGACATCAAGCGTCACCGTGCCGGCGGGCCCGTCGTACCTGCACTTCAACCATGCCTATGGCTTCGAGGACGATGCCGGCGGGCTATACGACGGCGGCGTACTCGAATACAGCACCAACGGCGGGGCTACGTGGCAGGATGCCGGCTCCCGGTTTACGCATAACGGCTACGACGGCGGCCTCTCCAGCTCGTTCGGGAACCCGCTCGGCGGGCGCAGCGCCTTCGGTGCGGAGAGCAACGGCTACATCTCGAGCCGGCTCGATCTGAGCTCGCTGGCGGGGCAGAGCATCCGGTTCCGGTTCCGGATCGGGACCGACGAATCGTTTGACGACTTCGGCTGGTTCGTGGACGACATCCGCATCTATCGGTGCGCGAGTCCGCAGCCCCAACCGCAACCCCAGCCGCAGCCACAACCGCAGCCGCAGCCACAACCGCAGCCGCAGCCGCAGCCGCAGCCGCAGCCACAGCCACCGATCGTCGACGAGGACATCGACGACGTCGTGCTCGAGCGCTGCCGTCGCCGGGGCAGCGGACGGCGCACGCGGGTCGTCTGTGCGCTCGGCCAGGCCGGCGCGGTCGAGCGGGCGAAGGTGCGGCTCAAGCGCGGTCGCAAGACCGTTAGGCGCGGCACGCTCCGCCCGAACGCCTCGGACAAGCTGACACTGCGGGTCAAGCGCAAGCTCCGCCGCGGCCGGTACGTGATGACGATCGTTCTGATCGACGCCGCGGGCGAGAGGCGGACGCTGCGCGCGAAGTTCCGCGTGCGGTAGGCCAGCGGCGGGCCGGCCCCGGGGAGTGGGCCGGCCCGCCTTTCCTGGGGAGGGAACCCCTTCAGAGCCGGTCGCGCCAGCGGACCGCCGCGGACGCGACCTCGCCGAGCAGCTCGCGGGTCCAGCGCCTCACACGACGCCCACCGCCCGCGGTCTTCGCGGACGGGGCCATCGTGACGTCTCCGTCCGCCAGCGGCCGCGCGGCTGGTCGGTCTGCGGGACGATGACGTGCAGCCGGACCCGCCGGCCGCCGTCCAACCGGGTTCGAACCCGATTACCGAGCGTCGAACCCGGTCACCGAGCGTCGAACCCCGTCACCGAACGTCGAACCACGTGCTGCGCAGCTCCAGCCGCAGCCGGATCGTCGCGGCCGGCACCCGGTTCGTGCCGTCCGTGCCGCGGATCCCGACGATCTCGGCCCGCCCGCTCGCGGTCCGCGACACGATCTCCAGCCCCCGGAAGGAGCCCGGGGTCAGGCCCCTCAGCTTGCGTCCCGCCTCCCGTCGGGTGAAGCGGGCCTCCCACGTGTGGTAGGGCGAGAGGTCGTCGTGCGGGTCCTCGACGGGGCGCAGGTACGCGATCGGCTCGCCGCCCCACACCTCCTCGTTGCCGGCCGTCCGGCCGCCGGAGGTGGAGAAGAAGAAGGTCTGCGCCACCTCGCCGCCGGCGAGCACGACGCGGGCGCGCGTGGCGCGGACGGCCGCCGTCGTGGCGTCGGTCTCGTGGTCGACGCCGCGGTAGACCTGCGAACGCACGTCGGCGTAGACGTCGAAGGCGAAGTCCGGGCGCAGACTGCGCAGCGCGTAGGAGCGGGCGACGACCGACTGGGCCTGCAGCGCCTCGGCCGGCCAGGTGGCGGGCATCTCGGCCGGCACCACGCCGTAGAGGTAGTGCTCGAGCGAGACGTGGTTGACCGCCAGCACCGCCGACCCGTCGCGGGAGAGCACCATCCGGCCGCGGTAGGAGCCGTTGCGCAGCCCGTTCTCCGCCATCCCGCGCAGGCACGTGCTCGAGCCGCCGGTGACGGTCACCGGCGCGCGCAGGCGCGCCCGCGTGCGGCCACGCGAGACCACGCGCAGGCGGTCGGGGCCGAGCGCGCGGAACCGGTAGGCGCGGCCGTCGGAGAGCCGGAT
>JBOGYU010000089.1:0-12469 GCA_050696935.1 Solirubrobacteraceae bacterium
GCTCGGTCGTGCGCGGCGCGCGGGCGAGGCGGCGCGGTGCGGGCGGGGACGGGGCTTCGCCGGGCTCCGGTGGCGCCGGCGGCTGCTCGTCGCCCTCGAGGATCTTCGCCCCCCGCGAGACCTCCAGGCCGCCGCGCTTGACCCGCGACAGTCGCTTCTGCTCCGGCGTGCGAGGCTCGAGCCCGATGCCGCCCATCCACGGGTCGCCGGTCGCGAGCGCCGTGCCCTGGTCGCCGAACATCCACTCGGCCGCCCAGTCGGACATGCCGGGGAGGACCGTGCTCTCGGTGGTCGACGGCTCCCACCCGGACTCGGCAGGCCCGGGCGCGGCGGACGATGCGGCTGCCGGAGCCGCGGCCGAGCGCGTCACCAGGCGGACCGGCGCCAGGCGGCGCGCGGCCTCTGCGGCCTTGGGCGGTTCATGCCGCGCCGCCACCGCCTCTCCCAGCCGCTGCCCGGTCGCGCGCCGCAGGCGCGCCTGGCGGCCGAGCAGGCGCCGACCGACCGGCGCGATGCGCCCGGCCAGGCCGCCGATGCGGTCGTGATCCGTCTGCAGTGAGTCGTCCATCGATCAAGTCTCTGGGGGTCCGTGGCCGGCCAGCGCGTCGGCCTCGCGGATGAAGCGCCGGCGGTCCGGGTGCTCGAGGTCGAGGATCGTGTCCAGCGGCCAATGGAAGTGATGGGCGAGGCGGGCCGCCTCCGCGAGCAGCTGCTCGGGAGACGGCCGCGTCATTCCCCCAATCGACCGTCCTCTATGTCCGTGAGGTCGACCTCGAAGCCCTGCGCGCAATGCGGACAGGTGACCGCCCCCACCGCCTCTCCGTCGGTGTTCAGCCGCTCGTAGAGGCGCTGGAGGTGGTCGAAGTCCGCCGCGTACAGCTCCTCCACCAGTTCCGGCGTGATCTCCGTGACCTCGCCGATGCGGGTGATCACCCGGGCGAGCAGCAGCACGGCCAGGTACGCCTCGTTCTGGCGCACCTGCGCGTCGCGCATCGGCTCGATCTCGTCGCGCGCGGTCGCCAGGCGCATGGTGCCCTCGCGGTGCACCGCGCCCTCCGCGTCGACGTAGCCCCGGGGGAGCGTGAATGCGAACTCCGTCCTCATCGCGTTCAAGTGGGCCTCGCTACATCCTCGTGAAGCCCTCGTGGCAGATCGTGATGCCCTCCACCGCGACCTCGTTCGAGCCGGCGTTCATGGCGGCGCCGGTGTACTTCGACGGCCACGCCTGCTTGATCGTGTAGGTCACGATCGGCGACCCGTCGTAGTCGATCAGCTCGAGCGTGCAGTCCGTGCGGGCCGAGTCCGGGCCCTCCTGCTCGACCTGGTGGCGCCATTCCCACAACGCCTTGTCCACATCGATGCCGCGCTTGAGCTCGATGTTCGACCACTTCAGGTTGCCCGGCACCTTGATGATCACCGGGTTGCCGTTGGCGTCGACCTCCTTCTGCTCGACGATCTCCTGCTCGGAGTCGAGCCCGGAGACCTCGCGGAACTGGCCGACGGACTCCTTGCCGCCGATCTGCAGCCGGAAGTGGTTGGTCGGCCGCGGCTTCTGCGCGCTTGCCATGGCTTCTTGCGTCCTTTCCTAGACGATGGTTGACGGCGGGGGCCTAGCCCTCGACCTCCGACGCCCCGGCGGAGTACTGGCTCAGCCGGAACACGACGAACTCGGCCGGCTTCACCGGGGCGATGCCGATCTCGCAGATGACCTGGCCGGCCTCGATCACCTCGGGCGGGTTGGTCTCCTCGTCGCACTTGACGAAGAAGGCCTGCTCGGGCGTGGCCCCGAACAGCGCGCCCTCGCGCCAGGTGCGGTTGAGGAAGTTCGACGCCGCGATCCGCAGCTGCATCCACAGCCGCTGGTCGTTCGGCTCGAACACCGACCACTGGGTGCCCTCCATGATCGACTCGGCGATGTAGTTGAAGAGCCGCCGGACGTTGATGTAGCGCCACTCCGGGTCGCTGGACAGGGTGCGCGCGCCCCAGATGCGGATGCCGCGGCCGGGGAACGAGCGGATGCAGTTGATGCCGACCTTGTTGAGGCCGCCCTGCTCCGCCTGCGTGACCTGGAACCCGAGGCCGTTGACGCCCATGACCACCTCGTTCGCGGGCGCCTTGTGCACCCCGCGCGAGGCGTCGGTGCGGCACCAGACGCCGGCCACGTGACCCGAGGGCGGCACCAGCATCGGCTGGTTGCTCAGCGGGTTCATGACTTCGATCCAGGGGTAGTAGAGCGTCGCGAACTTCGAGTCGTAGCCCGCGGTGTTCATCCGCCACTCGAGGATCTCCTGCGGGAGCAGGTTCGGCGGCGCGTCGAGGATCGCCATGCGGTCGCCGGCGAGCTCGCAGTGGGCGAGCATCTTGCCCTGCAGGTCGCGCACCTGCGTGTCGTCGCCGCCGTTGGCGAGGCCCATGATGTCCGGCATGCAGACCATCGTGATCTCGTCCACCGCGGCCAGTCCGCCCATGCCCTTGCGGCGGGCGACGTCGCCCTCGAAGTCGCCGGCCTGGACCTTCTCCGGCGATACGCTCGGGGTCGACAGCGCGTAGGTCCCGGGCGCCGGGGCGCGCTGCGCCTCGGGCAGGGAGGCGCCCGTCTCCTCGATCTTGATGAGCTTGGAGGCGGCGTTGACCTTCGTGGCGAGGTTCGAGCGGCCCTTCTTGAGCGTCAGGCCCTCGTACTCCTCCTTGCCGGCCGCGCCGGCGTCCACGACCAGCTTGTACGTGGCGTCGCCGGGCTTGCCCTCGCCGCCCTCGGCGGACGGCTCCTCGGACAGCTCGACCTTCAGGGTGCCGTCGACGCCCTCGAGCGCTTGGGCGCGGAACGTCTCGACGCCCCTGTCGGCCGCCGCCGGCAGCGCCGCCACCGGCCGCGCCGCGCCGTTCTCGGGCGCGCCGACGCGGACGACCCAGCAGAGGCCGCCGCCGTTCTGGAAGAAGCCATAGACGGAGTGCGCGAGGTAGGCGCCCTCCATGAACGGGCCGTTGTCCGGCTCGGCGGGATCGCCGAAGATCTTGGCGAACTGGGTCCAGTTCGAGATCCGGACCGGCGTGTTGACCGGTCCGCCCGGCGCGAGCCCGACGAAGGCCGCGATCGACGTCCCGACGCCCTCGATGGGCTTCGAGGTGGACGGCACCTCCTCGACGTACACGCCGGGAGTCAGGTAGGTGGGCATCTCACTCCTCCACTCGGTTCACTTGACGACTTCGCACCAGCTGGCTGCGGAACTCCTCGGGCACCGCATCGAAGTACCGCCGGGGCTCTGCAGCGCCGGGGTCCACGACCTCCATGACGTCCTCGTCGCGCGCCCAGAAGATCACCGTCGTCTCCGGGGATGCGAGCCGGACACGGTCGCCCAGGCCCCGCGACGTCGGCTGCCCGTGATCGAGCACGACGGCGTCGGGCCGCAGGCGGCCGGCCATCAGGACGAGCGCCTGGGGGCGCTCCTCCTCGCCGATGACCTCGATGCCGTCTTCCTCCAGCACCATGGTCATCCCCAGTGCCACCATCGGCTCGAGGGGGCCGAGCAGCACTCGGGGCCGGCGAGGACCTTCGTGGACGGGCACCGGTAAACCATCCCCGCTCGGCGGGTGCCGGCGCCAGAGTCGATCGGGCAGGCGGCGTTGCCCATTCGGTCACTTCCCCTTCTTCCTCGCGGCCGCGCCGACCACGAGGTCGGCCTTCTTCCCGGGGACCTGGACCTGCGCCTCGGCCTCGCCGCCGTCGCGCGTGCGCACGACGAGCTTGTGCTCTCCCTGGCCGACCCGGTTGAAGATGAAGCGCCCGTCGGGACCGGACGTGGCGAGCAGCCCGAGGTCGGGCAGCGCGACCCACGCGCCCGCGATCGGCTCGCCGTCCTTGCCCGCCACCGTCCCGCCGAACCGGTGCATCTCGGTGATCGTGCGGGCGGGGCCGTCGGACAGGCGCTGGGAAATCGTCTGCGTGCGGACCTCGGGCCCGCGCTCGAGCTGTGTGCCCGACTCGCACGCGATGTTGACGACGTAGTCGAGCGACGCCTTGTACTGGCCGCCGACCGCGTTCCAGAAGTCCGCCTTGCCGTCCGACTTGGGCTGGGCGATCCGCCCCTCGATCGGGAACCGCTCGGCGAGGCCCTGGAGCCGCGGGGGCATCGCGTCGGCCGGCAGCGACGGGAAGTTGAACAGCACCGCGAGCACCTGCGAGAGGAGCCGGTGCTCGTCCTCGACCGCCTGCGTCCACGCCGTGACGGCGTACGAGCACTCCATCATCATCGGGGGCCGGACGTCGCGCGCGCGGCCGTTGCCGCGCTCGTGGCTCCACTCCGCCGCCCGGCCCTCGTGCGACTCGCGCAGGTCGTACAGGAACAGGCTCACGGTGGGGGACGAGAGCTGCCCGGACCACTCGCGGGCGGGCGCCTCGAACGCGATCTCGACACCGTCGAACCCGTGCCGCTCGAGCTCGCGCTTCAGGAGCGAGCGCAGCGTCTCGTCCAGGTCGGCGAGCATCGTGTTCAGGGGGACGGTGACGACGAGCGCCATCGCGCCGACCCTAACCAGATGGCGCGTTTGCGTGGGGAAACTTCTGGTGGCGGCCGGTGCCAACCCGCCGATGGTGCACGTGACGCTCTGGAACCCCGGACGAGCTCGGTGGCGTAGAGACGATGAGATGAGACGCGCCGCGCTGCTTGCCGCCGTCGCGCTCGCCGGCTGCGGATCATCGGCCGCGCCCGAGCGCGCGGCCCGCGCCGCCGCGCCGGGGCCGTGCGACCCGCAGCGGGTGCACTACACGCCGTATCCCGGGCACGGAGTCGGGCTCGACGGCATCCCCTGGATCGAGGGGAGCGCGCATGGCCTCGTCGGGCTGCTCTGGTACTGGCCGCAGGAGTGGCGGCGCGAGCGGGTCGCGGAGGCACGGATCTACACGGGCGGGGTCGCGCCCGCGGGTTACAACACGAAGATCATGTGGCGGTTGACGCTCACGACGGGCGAGCTGCGGGCGACGGCCGACCTGCGCGCGGTCCCCGCCCCACGGCCTTGAAGAACGTGTAGGAGAACGTCCCGCTGTCGTCCGCCGTCCGGTGAAGGTCCCTGATCCCCTCCGCCCACGTCGCCTCGTCGATCAGCCCCTCGCCGACGGCCTGGTCGCCGACCCCCTCGACCATGGCGGTGAAGGTCTTGCGCGTGAAGCCGTCGACGAGCGCCGGCCTGCTCGCGTCGGCGTACACCATGCGGGGTGACACGGTGACGTCGCGGTAGCCGACCCCGACGAGCAGCGGGTACAGCCGGCGCCCGATCAGGGAGTCGCCGCCAGCCCGCCGCTGGACGTCGATCAGGCACTGGATGGCCCGGCGGGCCGAGTCGCTGTCGGGGTGGAAGTAGGCCGAGCCATGATCGCCTTCGATGACGGTGATCGAGCCGCCGGGCTCGAGGACCCGCATCAGCGCCTCCAGGGCGCCGGTGGGGTCCCGCAGGTGCTCCAGGACGAAGCACACGAAGACGTGGTCGAAATGGCCCGGGGGGAACGGCAGGTCGAAGATGTCGGCCTGCCGGAAGGTGACGTTGGTGAAGCCCGCTTCCCGCGTCCGCCGCTCCGCCTCGGCCAGCGACTCCTCGGAGACGTCGATCGACGCGAAGTCCGTCCGCGGGCTGTTGCCGGCCAGGATGACCGTTTGCGCACCCACGCCGCAGCCCGCCTCGAGCACGGAGCTGCCGGGGGGATAGAGGGTGTCGGCGTGCAGCAGCTCGGTCAGCGTGCTGGCCTGGTCGGACAGCCGGGTGCTCTCCCGGGGCGAGTATCCGTGGACGTAGCTCATCGACCGAAGGTTGCCATTCGGCACGGCCCGGCCTCGATCGGCGCGCAACCGCGACAATCAGCGGGCGATGCCCGGCCGCCGCAGCCGCTGGAGGCGCACGGCCGCTCTGTCCCGGTGCCGGGCGTACCATGCGCTGAGACGCGACGATGCTGGTCGACGCCCGCTGGCCGCCTCCCGAACCGGAGCCCGAGCGCCCGCGCTTCCCGTGGGCCGCCGTCGCCTGGCCGGTCCTCACCGCGGCGCTGCTCGTGGTCGGCCATCTCGTCCCGCCGCTCATCGCGTATGCGTGCGTGATCGGCGCGCTCTACTGCGCGGTCGAGAGCTGCGCCCGGCTGGTGCCACGTACCGGCGGCCTGCGGGACCACAAGCAGTAGCCGCGGCCGTTGCGCCGTCCCGCGGGCGGGCGTAGGGTCGCGGGAGGCAGACGATGAGCACTCGCCGGCACGTCACGGAGGAGGCCCGGAAGACCGCCGCCGAGGCGCCGGACGTCGCGGCCGATCGCCTCTCGGCAACGCGCCCGCGGCTGAGCCCCGACAACGCGGCTTCGGTCCAGCGGGCGATCGGCAACGCCGCGATGGCCCGGCTCGTGGCCGAGGCCGGCGCAGCGGGACTGGGCGTCCGGCCGGCGCTGGTCGAGACCTCCGTCGAGCTCGGCCCGGACGTCGGCGCGGAGGCGTCTCCCGACGGAGGGCCGCTGCCCGCGCCGGCCGAGGAGGCCGGACCCGCCACGTCGGATGCGGAGGGCAAGGCCGGCGAGGCGGAGTTCTACGGCGCCGCCGCCGAGGGTCATTCGCACGCCGCCGGCGGCACGCCGGCGCTCGAGGACGGGCCGAAGAACGAGTTCGGGGAGATGGAGGGCGACCTGACGACGGGAGTGCCGGCGTGCCTCTTCGTCGACGGCGGCCGGGTGGGGGAGGGCAGCGTGCACTGGGCGGGCGGCACGGGCGGCCTGGGCCAGCAGGGGGTCGGCGACATACAGCTCGTGGCCCCCGTCTACGAGGGAGCGGGCCCTGCTCCGCCCCAGCTCGCCAGCGCGTGGATCCGGCCGGGCACGGGGACCGCGACGGTCACCCGGTCCTTCTTCGGGGTGCTGCTGGGCGCGAACGGGACCTACTTCTTCACCGCGCGAGCGCGGGCGCGAGCGGACGTGCACGAGCGCCTCCACGTGGCCGCCTCGAGAGCCGAGCACGACAGGCACATCGCTCCCCTGGAGCGGCGGATCGCGCAGCACAGCGGCAACGTCAACGCGCGCTTCGGCGGCAACACCAGGGCCGAGGCGATCGACGCGCTCAGGACGTTCATCGACTGGAACGCGTCCATCCAGCGGTTCCGCACCGCCGACACGGCGCAGAACACGCCGATGGGGACGGTCGACACGGCCGACCTCGCACGTGCCGACTTCATCAGGGACTACGGGGCGCGGAGGGTCCGCGGCGTCAGATACGCGCACTACATGGACCAGCCGCCCGGCCCGGCGGCGGCGCCGGTGCGGCGCGGCGGTCGCGGAACAGGCGCGGCGGCCGGGACAGGCGGCGGCAGGAGCTAGGCCGGTGCTGCTCTACCTCGAGGCGGATCACCAGGACGTCCCCGCCGGCACGCCGGCGGTCATCCGGCTCGTGGTACTCGACGACGAGGACGAGCCCGTCGTCTTCGACCGCGGGATGCTGCTCGGCCCGAACCTGTCGGGCCCCTCCGGCGCGCTTCCGGTCTCCGCCGAGCCCGAGTTCGACGATCCGGCGCTCAACGAGGTCGCGCTCAATCCCGGTTGCTTCTACGGCCGCGAGCGCAGCTGGTCGGACCTCCCCGCCGGCGAGTACGAGGTCACGGGGGTGCTCATGGGCGACGAGCCCGACACGGTCGAGCTCGCCGCCGAGCCGCTGCGCCTGCGAATCCGCTGACCGCGGTCGGGTGGTAACCTTACGTTCCGTCAGAAGTAAGGAGAACCCGTGGATGCCCGCGCGAGGATCACGTCGAAGGGCCAGGTGACGATCCCGAAGGTCGTGCGCGAGGCGCTGGACCTGCACGAGGGCGACGAGCTGCTGTTCCGCGTCGAGCGGTCGCGCGCGCTCGTCGCGAAGACGCCGGACTTCCTCGCCCTCGCGGGTAGCGTCCCGGTGCTGGCGGCCAAGCGCGGCACCGGCTGGGATGAGGTCTTGCGCCAGACCCGCCGCGGGCGCGCGGGGCATCGGCGCTGACGGCGTTCGTCGACAGCAACGTCGTCATCTGCCATCTCACGGGCGACCCACCCGAGATGGCCAGGCGCGCCACCGCCGTCCTGGCCTCGGGCGCGCGCCTCCTGCTGGCCGACCTGGTGCTCGCCGAGTGCGTCTACGTGCTCGAGTCCTTCTACGAGGTGGACCGGCCGCGCGTGGCCGAGCTGATGCGGGCGGCGATCGCCCTTCCGACCATCGAGACCATGGATCCGGCTCTGCTGCTTCGCGCGCTGGAGGTCTACGAGCTCGATCGCCTCGACTTCGCCGAGGCCTACCTCGTCGCCCAGGCGGAGGTCACCGGCGTCAACGAGATCCTGTCCTTCGACCGGACCATCGACCGGATCGGCAGCATCACCCGTCGCGAACCGTGACAATGCAGCAACCCATGCCGGATCACGGCCTCGCGCCTCTGCATGCACTGGTCGGCACGTGGACCATTGAGGCGACCCATCCCGCGTACCCCTCCACCGTCGTGACCGGACGGACGACGTTCGAGTGGCTGGAGGGCGAGCGGTTCCTGATTCAGCGCTCGCGGACGGATCATCCGGACTTCCCGGACTCGATCGCGATCCTCGGCGCGGACGAGCAGCTCGCCATGCACTACTACGACTCCCGCGGCGTCCACCGGGTGTACGCCATGAGCGTGAGCGAGGGCGTCTGGAGGATGTGGCGCGACGCGCCGGGCTTCTCACAGCGGTTCACCGGCACGTTCGGTGACGGCGGCGACACCATCGCCGGCCGCGGGCAGCTCGCGCGTGACGACTCCACCTGGGACGACGACCTGGTGATCACCTTCCACCGGACCGTGTAGCGATCGCTGCGCTGCGCGCTCGTGGACTCGCGCAACGCGGCAGTCATCGATCCGTGGCGGCGCGGCTGCTGACGCCTGCGTCTCGTCGACGGCGACCGCGAAGCCGCACTCGCCCCCAGCAAGAGCCGCCCGTCGCCGCTCTCAGCGCTCATCCCCTTTACCGCCCGAGAAACGGTGGATTCAGGCTGGGAGGCAAGACAACGCCTACCATCTGGTTGCAGGCACAAACCTCGCGGGTGAGCTGCGTATGAGAACGACAGAGATTCTCGATCGGGTCGTGTGGCCTTCGACCGGTCCCTCTGGGGGGACGCTTTTGCACAGCTGTCGGCGGCGGATCGCGACACGGCTCTGGCGCCGGAGGATCTCGAGCGACTCGCGGTCGCTGCGCACCTGGTTGGCGAGGACGAAGCCTCCGCCGCCGCGTGGGAGCGGGCGCACCGGCAGCTCCTAGACCGGGGGGAGGTGGTGCGGGCTGTCCGGGCTGCGTTCTGGCTGATCTTTGGGCTGTTCAACCGAGAGGAGATGGCCCGCGCCGGCGGCTGGCTCGCCCGGGCACAGCGGCTGCTCGACGACCACCAGCTGGACTGCGTGGAGCGGGGGTACCTGCTGGTCCCGGTGGCGACGCGGACCATGAAGGCGGGCGACCCCTGGAGCGCGTACGCCACATTCGGTCGGGCCGCCGAGCTGGGCGCCCGTTTCGGCGAGCCGAACCTGGTGACGCTGGGGCGGCTCGGTCAAGGCATGTCGCTGGTCCGGGTGGGCAGGGCCGCCGAGGGATTGACCCTGCTCGACGAGGCCATGGTCGCGGTGGTCACAGAGGAGGTCTCGGCGCTCGTCGCGGGGAAGGTCTACTGCGCCGTCATCGTGGCCTGCCAGGAGGTGTTCGACCTGCGCCGGGCGCACGAATGGGCGGCGGCGCTGAGCGACTGGTGTGATGGGCAGCCGGATCTGGTGCCGTTCCGCGGCCAATGTCTTGTTCACCGCTCGGAGATCTTGCAGCTGCACGGCGAATGGTCGAAGGCCATGGGCGAGGTCCAGCGGGCGCGTGAACGGCTGTCTGATCCGCCACGCCGGCGCTCGGCATGGCGTACTACCAGCAGGGCGAGCTGCACCGGCTGCGCGGTGAGTTCGCCGAGGCCGAGGAGGCCTACCGTGAGGCCGCGCGGTGGGGGCGGGAGCCCCACCCCGGCTTGGCACTGCTGTGGGTCGCCCACGGGAACGTGGAGGCCTCGGTGGCAGCGATCCGGCGTTTGGTGGATGAGGCCCAGGCTCTGAACCGCGCCACGATGTTGCCGGCGTACGTCGAGATCATGCTTGCGGCAGATGACCGGGGTGCGGCGCGCGATGCTGCTGATGAGCTGGCCGCCATCGCCGCGGACCTCGAGGCACCGCTACTGGAGGCGATGTCTGCCGCCGCCACCGGGACGGTCCTGCTCGAAGAAGGCGATCCCAAGGCCGCGCTCGAGGCGTCGCACCGGGCATGCGCCTGCTGGCGAGAGCTCGAGGCGCCGTACGAATACGCCCGCGCCCGGGTCCTGGTAGGGCTGACGTGTAGAGCGCTTGGTGACCAGCGGACCGGGGACCTGGAGCTCGCCACGGCCCAGCAGGTCTTCCAGCAGCTGGGCGCCGCGCCGGACCGGGAACGGGTGGAGGCGCTGTTCGGCACAGCCACACGCCGATCCCCCGGTGGGCCGACCGCACGTGAGCTCGAGGTGCTCGGGCTGGTCGCCAGGGGCAGGACCAACCGGGAGATCGCTGCCGAGCTGAGTATCAGCGAGCACACGGTGCGCCGGCACCTGCAGAACCTCTTCAGGAGGCTCGGCGTGTCCTCACGGGCCGCCGCCACCGCGTACGCGCTTGAGCACGACCTGATCTGATACCGCCCGCGTGGCACGAATGGACCATTCTCGTGCCCGGACCAAGTTGGCATGGACGGGCGAAGTCGATCCCACTCGAGGTCCCTAGCGTCGGCGTCATCCGAAACCGAGTAGGGAGGTGCCGAGATGCCGGTCGCGATGATGGTGGACAACCCTGAGGGGTCGCAGGAGGCCTACGACCAGGTTCGCGAGCAGATTGGCCTGGACCGGCCGGCCGGCGGCGTGCTCCACGTCGCCGGGCCAAGTCCGAACGGCGGGTGGCGGGTCATCGAGGTGTTCGATTCCGAGGACGCGGCGAAGCGGTTCGTCAAGGAGCACCTCGCGCCGGCCTTCCAGGCCATCGGGGCGCCGCCGCCTCCCCCGCCCGAATTGTGGCCCGTGCACAACTACATGACGTAACGACCCGCTAGCTAGGGCCCGCATCGGCGAAGGGACGGTGAGACACCATGGGCCAGCGCGACGGCGCGCAGGAGCGGGGCAGCGGGACGCCGCCCACGTGCGATGAGGCTCGCGCGCGGCTGTTGGCGGCGATCCCGGCCACCGAGCGACGGCTGGAGCTGGCCGGCGTGTCGACGGCCGTGCTGGACGGGGGTGACGGCCCACCGCTGGTGGTGCTGCACGGCGGGGGGCAGTTCGCGGCCACCTGGATCAGGGTGATCCCGTCCCTGATCGCGACCCATCGGGTGATTGCCCCGGACCTGCCCGGCCATGGCGCGTCGGAGGTACAGGACGGCAGGTTGGACGCCGACCGAGTACTGGCCTGGCTCGACGAGTTGATCGAGCAGAGCTGCCCGTCGCCGCCGGCGTTGGTCGGGCACATGCTCGGCGGGGCCATCGCGGCCCGGTACGCAATCGGCCACGGCGAACGCATCAGCTTGCTGGTGCTCGTCGACGCGCTCGGTCTGGGCCCGTTCCGCCCAGTCCCCAGGTTCGCGTTGGCGATGGTGGGCTTCCTCGCGCGACCGACCGAGCACACCCGGGACCGGTTCCTGGGCCAATGCATCCTGGACCTCGAGGGCGTGCACGACCAGATGGGGGAGGACTGGGAGTCGATCGCGACCTATGGCCTCGACGGCGCCCGGACCCCGACCAAGAAGGCCGCAGGTCGCAGCCTCATGAAGGCGTTCGGTGTCTCGGCGATTCCCCAGGCTGAGCTCGCACGGATCCGCATGCCCACGGCGCTGATCTGGGGACGCTACGACCTCCAGGCAGGGCTCCGAGTCGCGGAGGCCGCGAGCGCTCGGTACGGCTGGCCGCTGCACGTGATCGAGGACTGTGGGGTCGACCCCAACGTCGAGCAGCCCCATGCATTTCTGGACGCCCTGCGCGCCGAGCTCGACGGCCGCCGACCGGTGCATCGACGCAACCGATTGTGAAGGGAGCGCAACCATGTCCGACACGCGGAGATCCAGCTATGAGGTCATCATCGTCGCCCTCGCCCCCGCGGCGTTGTTCCTCGCCCTGGTGGCCCACCCCTACCTCCCCGGCCGACTCCCCAACGACGCGGCCGTCGCTGAGGCGGTCGCCGCCGATACCACCCGCTGGGGGCTCGTGCACCTGGCAGCTGGGGTGGCGTCGGGACTGGTGATCCTCGCCTTCCTTGCCATTCGCAATTACCTCCGCGACGCGGGAGATCACCGACGCAGCGCCCTAGTGTCGTGAGGCGTTAATTGTGTTGCAGTATGAGGCGAGGTTGTCGAGGATCTCGTCGGCCGTCTTGGTCCACACGTAGGGCTTGGGGTCCTGGTTCCAGTTCTCGATCCAGGCGTCGATGTC
>JBOGYU010000090.1:0-12418 GCA_050696935.1 Solirubrobacteraceae bacterium
CGTGTGCGGCAGCTTGGGGGCGGGCAGCAGATCGGCGGGGTTGGCCTCCATGTAGCCGTGCTCGACCATCGAGCGGAAGAACGCCCGGGTGGACGCGAGCTTGCGGGCGAGCGTGCGGGGGGCGGCCCCGCGGTCCGACAGCCGGGCGGCGTAGCCGCGCAGCAGCCGGTAGGTGACGGCGGCGGGCTCGAGGCCCTGCGCGGCCGCCCAGGTGGCGAGCTCGGAGACGTCGGCCCCGTAGCCGCGGCGGGTGCGCTCGCCCGCCCCGCGGCGCTGGAGGTCGCGGTCGAAGCGGATCAGCGCGGCCTCCCAGCTAGCCTGGGCCGTCGTGGCCGTGTTCTTCATCGACACCTCCACGGGTCAGGTGGCGACCCAGCGCCAGCTCGTGGAGGCCGGCCTCGTCCCGCCCGACGAGCTGCCGAAGCGCCCCTGGCTGCGGATCCAGGGCACGGGCGACGCCACGTGGTATGCGGTGATGCGCAAGGAGGTGCGCCAGCGAAGCGGCGGCGAGGGCGAAGCCCGAGACAGGAGCGTGCACATCGGCTCGCTCTGTCTTCGCCATTCCGACCACCACGCCTCCCTGCTGCAGGAGGGCTGGCGCGAGATCCCGCCGGCGGAGATCGCGGCGCCGGGCGATCAGGCGATGTAGATCGGCGCCCCGACCGGCACCTGGTCGTACAGCTCGACCACCTCGGGGATCAGCATCCGGATGCAGCCGTGGGAAGCCGCCGTGCCGATCGAGTTGACCGCGTCCGTGCCGTGGATGCCGACGCCGTCGTAGACGCCGAGCCAGCGCGCCTTGAGCGGGTTCTGCGGCGTGCCGCCTGGGACGACCGTGCCCGCCAGGTCGCCCGCCCAGTCCGAGTTCGGCACGCTCCAGGCCGGGTTCACGGCCTTGTTGGTGATCTCGTACAGGCCGGCGGGCGTCTCCAGCCCGACCTGGCCGACCGCGATCCGGTACGTCTTGGCCGGCTCGAGGTTCTCGTAGTAGGTCAGCTCGAACGCGCCGCGGTTGACGATGATGATCGCCGGATACTTCTCGGCCAGCTCCTCGGTGGTCACCTCCGGCTCGACGACTTGGGTCCGGACCCGCACCGAGCGGGTTTCGCCGTCGTCGAGCAGCTCGCGCTCGATCTCGCGCCGCAGGCGCGCCGCCCTCACGGCCCGCCCGTCGCGCGAGGGCTGCGGATCGACCTTGCCGGTCTCGAGGTCGATGCTGGCGTCGCGCGGATCGATCGTGAGCTTGCGCTCCACGCGGTCCACCACGCGGCGGACGGCGGCGCGGGACCAGGTGACGCGGGCCTCGACGTCGGTGTCCAGCGGCTCCCCGCGGACCTCGCGCCACGCGCGGGTCAGCAGGTTGCCCTCGCGGGAGGCCGCCAGCGCGCGGTCGACCGAGCCCTCGATGTCGATCGCGATCTGCGCCGCCTCGGGCGTGAGCGTGAACGTGCGGCCCTCGAAGCGGGCGGTGACCGGGCGGTCGAGCGGGTGCAGCAGCGCGACCGCGAGCTTGACCTCTGCCTCGTTGGCCGTCAGGCCGCCGACCGCGACGCCGTTGACCGACACGCCTTCGGCGATCCGCTCGGCGTTCGAGCGATCGAAGGCGTACAGGCTGCCGGCGCCGGCCAGCAGGATGGCGATCATCAGAGCGAAGACGGCGAGGATGCGACGGCGCATGATCAAGAAGAGTGCGGCTTACTCGCACTCGCAAGCTCGTGCGAGCGCCTTGATCAGCTTACGAAGTCGAGCGGCGAGTGGGAACCCCTGCAATCTCGCTGGCGCTCAGACGGTGCCGCGGCGGCGCACGCTCGGGCTCCAGCGCAGGAACTCGTCGACCTCGCGCTCGTAGCGGTACGGCTCGCCCTGGCCGCGGCGCAGCGGGCGGGCGCGCAGTGCCTCCGCGTGCTTGAGCACCGCCTCGCGGCTCGTGAAGGCGAGGGTGTAGCCAGCGGCCTTCAGGGCGCGGTTGTCGAGCCCGCGGCCGTAGCGGAGCTGGTCGAGCACCTCCTCCGGCAGCCGGATGCCGGCGGGGCGCAGCGCCGCGGCGGCCAGCGAGGTGCCCCACGGCGGCAGGATCGGCGCGAGCGGCTTGCCGAGCAGCGACGCCACCTCCGAAAGCGCGAGCACGCCGTCCCCGGCCGCGTTGTGGATCCCGGGCAGGTCGTGCTCGGCCGCGAACCGCAGCACGCCGACCAGGTCCTCCTCGTGGATGAACTGGTAGCGCGGGTCGAAGCCGAGGATGCACGGGATCGCCGGCAGCGCGAACAGCTCGGTGTGCGTGGTGCGCAGGTCCGGCCCGAGCGCGTTGCAGAACCGCAGCACGGTCACCGTCACGTCCGGGTTGCGCTCGGCGAACCCCTGCACCGCCTGCTCGGCCTCGAGGATGTCGGACTCCAGGCGGGTGCGCGGCGGGTGCGGGCGGCGCATCGCCTCCGTGAAGAAGGCCGGGTCGTCGCGCTCGCATCCGTAGTAGTGCGCGGAGGACTTGAAGACCACCTTGCGAACGGGCGAGTCGGGGCCACCGCAGGCGGCGAGGATGTTCATCGTCCCGATCGTGTTCGCCTCGTGGGCCACGCGCGGGGACGCTTTCAGGGAGTCGACCACCAGCCGCGTGTCGATCACCGTGTCGATCTCCGCCGCCTGCACGATCCGCTTGAGGAGGGCGTGATGGAGGCCCAGGCGGACGTACTCGGCGCGCTGGAGCTCGCAGGCGGGGTCGTCCGGGCTGACGGCGATCACCGTCTCGACGGAGCGGTCGCGCTCGATCGCCTGCGCCAGGCGGCCGCCCCAGTAGGTCGAGACGCCGGTGACGAGGACCCTCATCCCAGCCACACCGACCGCCGGTGGGAGACGAGGTCGACCAGCTCCTCCTGGATCCGGCTGCGGACGTCCTCGGCCACCGTCTGCACGAGCCCCTTGTCGTCGTACGGCGCCTCGCCCCACTGGTCCGTCGGGATCGGCTCCAGGAAGCGGATCCGGAACTTGGCGGGCAGGTAGGCCGCGCCGAGCAGCCCGAGGTGGGGGAACAGCGGCGTGATCGGGAAGTAGATCAGGCCGGTGAGGCGGCGCAGCAGGCCGACGTGGGCGAAGGTCGGCATCGCCTCCTCGGCGCCGAGCACGGCGACGGGCACGATCGGCGCCTTCGCCCGCATGGCCGCCTCCACGAAGCCGCCGCGGCCGAAGCGGCGCAGCCGGTAGCGATCCTTGTAGAGCTTCTCGGTGCCCTTGCGGCCCTCGGGGAACACGAGCACGAGCTGCTCCTCGTCGTGCAGCAGCCTGTGCACGTTGGCCGGGTGGGCGGGCACCCCGCCGAGCTTGTTGACGAGCATCGCCAGGCCGGGATAGCCCTTGAAGAAGTGCTCGACGGTCAGGTGGACCGCGCGGGGGCGGCTGTGCTCCTCCTTGATCGCCTTGGCGATCATCGCGGCGTCGGGCGGGAGCGCTCCGGCGTGGTTGGAGACCAGCAGGGCGCCGCCGGTGGCCGGGACGTTCTCGATCCCCTCGACCTCGCAGCGGAACCAGAGGTGGTAGAGGAACTCGTAGAGCGTGGCGTCCATCAGCCCCTCGAAGCGCTCCGAGCGCCCCCAGTCGGTCACCTGGCGGTCGGGCTCGATCGCCGGGAGCAGGCCGCGCATCTCGTCGGCGGGGGCGGGCAGCTGCTTCATGCGAGCAGGGGCCGCAGGCGGTCGGCCAGCGTCGGCCAGTCGGGCGCGCAGACGATGTCCTCGTCCTCGCACAGCTCTCGGTTCCAGGGGTGCAGGATCGTGGCGGGGGTGATACCCGCCTCGCCGGCCTTCATGAGGTTGATCGGCGAGTCGTCGATCAGCACGTCGATCGCGATCTGGCGGCAGCGGGCGACCTTGTCGAACGAGCAGTACAGCTCGTCGTGCGGCAGGCCGATGCGGTCGAGCCAGCGCGCGGTGGCCTGGTGCGCCTCGCTCGTGCGGTGCGACATGATGTGGATGAAGTGCCCGGCCTCGTGCCAGTCGCGGATCGTCTCGACGGCACCGGGGTACGGCTCGGCGGCGAGCACGTGCTCGTCTTTGTGGGTCTCTAGGACGCACGCGTGCATCTGCTCGGGGCGCAGTAGCGTGACGCCCCAGGTGAGCTGCTCCTCGTACGGCAGGTCCACGCCGAACCGGCGGCGGGCGATGGCCGCGAGCTGGTCCCAGTATGGGTGCAGCGTGGAGTCGATGTCGACGGCGATGCGCAAGGCCGCTGATACGGTACGAACCCCGTGCCTCGTGTGCACCGGCAAGTGCTCGCCCTGGCTCGCAACGGGCTGATCCGGCCAGGGCCGGACTCGACGTACGCGGACGGCGACGACTCCTCGTGGATGGGGGTCGACTGGCCCGCCATGACGCGCCGGCTGACGGTGGACGGCCGGGGCGTCAACGTGGTCGACACCGGGGGCGACGGTCCGCCGCTGCTGTTCATCCACGGCCTGGGCGCGCTGTGGCAGTGCTGGCTGCTGAACATGCCGCCGTTCATGGAGTCGCACCGGGTGGTGGCCCTGGACCTGCCGGGCTTCGGGCAGTCCGAGATGCCGCGCGGCGAGATCTCGGTCCGGGACTACGCCCGGGTGGTCGACGACGTCTGCGACCAGCTCGGGGTCGAGTCGCCCGCGGTGGTCGGAAACTCGATGGGCGGCTTCGTCGGGGCCGAGCTCGCGTTGTCCTTCCCGACGCGGGTCGACCGGCTCGTGCTGGTGTCGGCGGCCGGGCTGTCGATCGAGTACCAGCGCCGCGAGCCGCTGATGACCCTCGCGCGGGCGTGGGCGGCGGCGACGACGCGGGCCGGCGCGCGCACGCAGGACGTCGTCCGGCGCCCGCGGCTGCGGCGGCTGGTCCTGCAGTCCGTGCTGCGCTACCCGGAGCGGCTGTCGGTGCCCTTGACCTCCGAGCTCGTCCAGGGAGCGGGGAAGCCGGGCTTCCTCCCCGCGCTGGACTCGCTCATGCGCTACTCGTTCCGCGACCGGCTGGCCCGGATCGAGATGCCGGTCCTGATCGTGTGGGGGCGCAACGACATGCTCGTCCCGGTCGGGGACGCGGCGCGCTACGAGCGCCTGATCGGGGCGAACGCGCGGAAGGTGATGTTCGAGGACACCGGGCACGTGCCGATGATCGAGCGGCCCTCGCGGTTCAACGCGCTGCTGCTGCGGTTCCTGGCGGGGGAGCGGGAGCCGGAGCGGGGCGTGGAGGGGGTGACGACGTGAGGCGGCTCGGCGGGTCAGGCGAACGTCAACGGCGGCATTGAGGGAGGCGGCTGCGATCGGCCCGCCGGGTCAGCGATCGGACCGTTCCTCGCATCCGGGGCGCCGAGTGTCGAGTTTGTCGGCCTAGGGCCGACGAGCTCGACAGTCGATGCGGCGGCGGGCGGCTCGGGTTCGATCGATGACCCGCGGCGGCACCTCGCACCCGCCTCCCCTACGTGCAAGCCGTTGACGTTCGCCAAGGCCGCCGGGCGTCACCGAGTGACGGCACCCTCCGACGCACTCGACACGAGCTTCGCGTACTTGGCCAGCACGCCGTTGCGAAACGCCGGCGCCGGCGGCTCGTAGGCCACGATCCGCCGGGCGATCTCGTCGCCCGGGAGGTCGACGTCGATCCGGCGGTTCGGGACGTCGATCGTGATCGTGTCCCCGTCGTGGACGGCCGCGATCGGGCCTCCGTGGACCGCCTCGGGGGCGATGTGCCCCGCCATGAACCCGTGCGTGGCGCCGGAGAAGCGGCCGTCGGTGAGCAGGGCGACGGACTCTCCCAGCCCCTCCCCCACGATCGCGGCCGTGACCGCGAGCATCTCTCGCATGCCGGGGCCGCCGGCGGGGCCCTCGTTGCGGATCACGACCACGTCCCCGGCGGCGATCACTCCCGCCGTGACGGCGGCCATCGCCGCCTCCTCGTTCTCGAACACCCGCGCGGGGCCGCGGTGGTGGACGCGCTCGTGGCCAGACAGCTTGACCACGCAGCCGTCCGGGGCGAGGTTGCCGCGCAGGATCGCGAGGCCGCCGGTGGGCTTGAGCGGGTCGTCGAGCGGCCGGACGACCTGCTGGCCCGGGGTCTCGGCGGCGGCGCGGGCGTGCTCGCCGATCGTGCGGCCGGTGACGGTCGCCGCGGACTCGTTGAGGAGCCCGGCCTCGAGCAGGCGCGCGGCGACCACGGCGGTGCCGCCGGCGGCGTGCATGTCCGTGGCGACGAAGCGGCCGCCCGGCTTGAGGTCGCACAGGAGCGGCGTGCGGGCGGCGATGCGGTCGAAGTCGTCGATCGAGAGCTCGACGCCGGCCTCGCGGGCGACGGCGAGCAGGTGCAGGACGCCGTTCGTGGAGCCGCCGCTCATCGCGACGGCGGCGATCGCGTTCTCCAGCGCCTCGCGGGTGATGATCTCGCTCGGGCGCTGGCTGCGGGCGAGCACGTCCATCACGAGCCGGCCGGCGTCGTAGGCCATCTCCGCCTTGCTCGCGTCCTGGGCGGGGACGTCGCTCGGGCCCATCGGCGAGATGCCGAGCATCTGGAACGCCATCGCCATCGTGTTGGCCGTGAACTGGCCGCCGCAGGCCCCGGCGCCGGGGCTCGCGACGTCCTCTAGCGCCGTCAGCTCCTCGTCGGTGATCTTGCCGGCGGCGTGGGCGCCGACGGCCTCGAACACCTCCTGGATCGTGACGTCGGCCCCCTTGTAGCGGCCGGGCGGGATCGAGCCGCCGTAGAGCATCAGGCCGGGCAGGTCGAGCCGGGCGAGCGCCATCACGGTGCCGGGGATCGTCTTGTCGCAGCCGGAGATCGCGATCACGGCGTCGAACAGGTGGCCGCGGGCGACGAGCTCGATCGAGTCGGCGATCACCTCGCGGCTGACGAGGCTCGCCTTCATGCCGGGCGTGCCCATCGTGATGCCGTCGGAGATGGCGACGGTGTTGAACTCCATCGGCGTGCCGCCGGCGGCGCGGACGCCCTCCTTCACCTTGGCGGCGAGCGCCCGGTGATGGAAGTTGCACGGCATCGTCTCGGTCCACGTGGTGGCGACGCCGACGATCGGCTTGGCGAGCGCCTCGTCGTCGAACCCGATGCCCTTCAGCTGCGCGCGGGCGGCGGCCCGCGCCGGCCCGTCGGTGAGGGCGCGCGAGTTGTGCTTGGGATCGAGGCCGGCCGAGGCCGGTGCGAGGCTAACCAAGGCCGTCGTGGCGCGCTCGGGGCGCCTCGTCGCCTGTGCCGGCGGCGCGGCGGGCGTGCTCGAGCCGCTCGCGCTCCCAGCGGCCGAGGCGCCAGATGTCGCGCTGGACCTGCTTGGGGTCGACCTGGCGGCCCGGCAGGTGCAGGTTCGCCTCGGCGATCAGGCGGCGCTCGTCCCCCTTGAGGGCCATCCACTTGGCGAGCACGTCGTCGGAGTCGGGCAGTCGGGGTGAGCCGTACGGGCGCGTCTCGTCCGGGAACTGGACGCAGTACTCGTTCAGCAGCTGGCCGGTCTGCGGGAGGTAGGCGACGATCGGCCGGTGCGGGTAGATCAGGTAGGCGTACGGCACGCCGCGCAGGTCGCGGGCCGCGTCCGCCGGCAGGCCGGCCTGCCCGCCCCAGACCCGGATCAGCCCGAGGTCGCGGTACATCGCCCACTCCTCCTCGTTCACGCACGACTTCAGCAGCTCGCGGGCGCGCTGCTCGGCGCGCCGCTCGCGGCCGGGGTCGTACGGGGCCGGCGCGCCGTGGCGACGGGCCTCGCGGCGCGCGCGCCGCTCGTCGAGCCGGCGGTCGATGTAGGGCATCGCGATCTCGAGCGCCAGCACGAGGATGACGATCGCGGTGGCGCAGAGCGCGACGATCACCCGGCCGGTCCTCCCCCCGCGCTCAGTCCGCGCCGCCCGCAGCCCGCGGGAAGAAGATGACCCGGTCGGTGGTGCGCGGGATGTCCTGGAACGAGCGGACCATCTCGGCCTCGCGCCGCCCCGTCTCGCTCGTGAGCGGCACCGCGGCCCACATGCCCTGCTCGAGCTGGCGTCGGAACTCCTCGACGAGGCGCTCCTCGTCCTCGGCGACCTCGACGTCCCCCTCGGCGATCAGCTGCTCCCCGTGCCCCGGGCGCATGCGCAGGAACTTCATGAGCACCGATTATGCCAGAGGGGTGGTCGCCGGCCGGCTGGACGAAGGGCGGGCCGGCGCGCGACTGGTCAGCGAGAAGACGTCCACCGGGCCGGCGCCGGCGCCCAGGCCGCGGATCCCGTCGCGCACCGCCTCACCGGCGATGCGCTTGGCCGCGCGAGCCGCCTCGAGGGGGGTGAAGCCGAGCGCGAGATGGGCGGCGAGGGCCGACGAGTGCGTGCATCCCGACCCGTGCGCCGCCCCGTCCGGGTACCGCTCGCCGAGGATCTGCGCCATCTCGTCACCGTCGAAGAACACGTCCGTGGCCGCCTTCCGGTGCCCGCCGGTCACCACCACGGCCGCCGGGCCGAGGCGGTGGAGGCGCCGGGCGAGGGCCTCGGCGTCGTCGTCGGGTGCGCCTGCGAGCACGCGGGCCTCGGGCAGGTTCGGGGTGACGACGGTCACGCGGGGGAGCAGCTCGTGGACGATCGCGGCGCGGGCGGGCTCGTCGAGCAGGACCGCGCCGGACTCGGCGACCATCACCGGGTCGAGCACCACGGGGGTGTCCGGGTCCAGGAGCTCGAGCGCCTCGCGCACCGCCCCGACGGTCTCGGCGGTGCCGAGCATGCCGATCTTGACGGCGTCGACGCCGATGTCCTCGGCCACCGCCCGCACCTGGGCGACGATGAACCCGCCGGGCACCGGATGGATCCCGGTGACCGCGACGGTGTTCTGCGCCGTCAGCGCGGCGATCGCCGTCATCCCGTGCACGCCGCAGCGGGCGAAGGCCTTCAGGTCGGCCTGGATGCCGGCGCCGCCTCCGCTGTCCGAGCCGGCGATGGAGAGGACGGCGGGCGGTCGTGACATGGGAGAGAGGGTAGGCGGAGCTCGTGCGAGCGGGAAACCGGTATGCGGCTTACTCGCCCTCGCAAGCTCGTGCGAGCGGGAAACCGGTATGCGGCTTACTCGCACTCGCAAGCTCGTGCGAGCGCCTTGATTACATAGCTCGCTCGTACCTCCCTCCGAATCCGCGCCGCACCAGCCCGCGCGTCTCCAGCTCGCCGAGGCCGGCGAGGACCGCCCGCGGGTGCATGCCCTCGCCGACGAGCATCGGCAGCGTGGAGTGGCCCTCGCCGATCGCGTCGAGCAGCCGGTGCAGGCCGGGGTCCAGGCGTGCGACCGCGGCGGGCGCGACCTCGTAGCGGGCGCCGGTGAGGTCGGCCAACTCGTCCAGCACGTCGGCCGGCCCGCGAACCACCACCGCGCCGTCCCGCAGCAGGCCGTTGGTGCCGGCCGCCAGCCGGCACGTGATCCGGCCGGGCACGGCCGCCACGGTGCGGCCGAGCTCGGCGCCCAGGTCGGCGGTCGTGAGCGAGCCCGAGCGCTCCGTGGCCTCGACAACGACGACGACGCGCGACAGGGCGGCGATGAGGCGGTTGCGGGCCACGAACGCCCAGCGGTGGATGCCGAAGCCGGGCGGCATCTCCGACACGACAGCCCCGGCGGCCCGCACCGCGGCGTAGAGGCGGTGCTTCGAGGCCGGGTACGGCCGGTCGGCGCCGCCGGCCAGGACGCCCACCGGCGCCGCCCGACCCTCCAGGGCGCCGGCGTGGGCGGCGGAGTCGACGCCGAGGGCCAGCCCGGAGACGACGCCGACGCCGGCGCTGGACAGGCTGCGCCCGAGGTCCCGCGCCACGGTGAGCCCGTACTCGGTCGCCCTGCGGGCCCCGACGATCGCCACCGCGTCCTCGACCGCCAGGCAGTCGCGCCCGCCTGCCACGTGGATGACGGCCGGCGGGTCCGGGAGGTCGCGCAGGCGCTCGGGGTAATCCCCGTCGCAGCGGCAGATCGCGAGCAGGCCCCGGTCGCGGGCGAGCGCCCGCGCCGCCTCGGGCTCGAACGCCTCGTAGCGCCGGTGCACGGAGACGTCCGCGGAGGCGCTCAGCAGCGCCTCGTCGGGCAGCGAGAGCACCCGCCCCGGCGCCTCACGGCGGCGCCACTCCACGTCGAGCCACCCCGCGAGCGCTCCGATCAGGTCGGTCCGCCGCAGGCAGTCGTCGCACGCCGCGTGCTCGGCGGTCATATCGCCCCCGCGAGAGCGGGCTGCTCGAGGCGGAGGCCCGCGGCGATGTGGATGTGGTCGGGGCCGACCCGGTCGTCGCCGTCCAGGTCCGCCACCGTGCGGGCGACGCGGAGGACTCGCGTGTGGCCGCGGGCGCTGAGGTGGTGGCGATCGTGGAGCTCGTAGAGGAGCCGGAGCGCGCTCGGCGTCGGGGTGGCGGTCTCCCGCATCACCCGTGGCGTCATCTGGGCGTTGCAGGTGAGCCCGTAGGGCGCGAGGCGGCGGGACTGGCGCTCGCGCGCCTCGATCACGCGGACGCGGACCTCGGCCGAGGGCGGGGCGGACTCGCCGCGCAGGGCGTGCGCGCTCGGACGGCCGACTGGGACGAGGACGTCGATCCGGTCCAGCAGCGGGCCGGAGAGGCGGCGCTGGTGGCGGGCGACGTCGGCAGCCGAGCACCGGCACGCGTCCTCGCCCATCCCGCACGCGCATGGATTGGACGCGGCGACGAGCATGAACCGCGTCGGGAACGCGACCACCTGCTGGGCGCGGACGATCGTGACGTGGCCGTCCTCGAGCGGCTGCCGCAGCGCCTCCAGGCTCGAGCGCACGAACTCCGTCAGCTCGTCCAGGAACAGCACGCCGTGGTGGGCGAGCGTCGCCTCTCCGGGCAGCGGGTGCGAGCCGCCGCCGACGAGGCCGGGGGCGGAGATCGTGTGGTGGGGCGCGCGGAACGGGCGCTGGGCGACGAGCCCGCCGTTCCCGTGGAGCCCGGCGACCGAGTGGATGCGGGTGACGTCGACCGCCTCGGCGGGGGCCATCGGCGGGAGGATCGACGGCAGCCGGCGCGCCAGCATCGTCTTCCCCGTGCCGGGCGGGCCGTGCATGTAGAGGTTGTGGCCGCCGGCGGCCGCGACCTCCAGCGCGGGGATGAGCGCGTTCTGCCCCCGCACGTCGGCGAGGTCGAGGTACGCGTCCAGCGGCGGCTCGGGCTCGTCGGCAGGTGGCGGCGGCACCTCGGCCCGGCCGGCCAGCACGTCGACCGCCTCCTGGAGCGACTCTATCCCCAGCACCTTCACGCCGGGCACGAGCGCGGCCTCGCGGGTGCGGGCGCGCGGGAGCAGGAGCCGGGAGAGCAGGTGGCGCCGGGTGCCCTCCGCGATGGCGAGCGCGCCGCGGACCACCCGAACCTCGCCCGTCAGCGACAGCTCGCCGACGAACGCGCAGTCCTCGACCGCCTCTGGCTCGAGCTGGCCGGCGGCGACGAGGATCGCGATCGCCAGGGGCAGGTCGAACCCCGGGCCGATCTTGCGCAGGTACGCGGGCGCGAGGTTGACCGTGATGCGCCTCTGCGGGAAGTCGTAGCCGGAGTTCGTGATCGCGGACCTGACCCGCTCCCGGGCCTCCCGGACGGCCTTGTCCGCGAGGCCGACGATCGTGAACGTCGGCAGCCCGAGCCGGATGTCGGCCTCGACCCAGACCCGCCGCGAGTCGACCCCGTCGAGCGCGAACGTGGTGACCCGGCCGATCATCAGAACGCGGCCTGCATGTGGTCGAGCCGGACGAGGGAGCCGCGCTCGTCGAGCGTCACGCCGACGGCGTCGAAGCGCAGCTCGGCGCCCTGCGGGCGGTCGCGGACCGCGTTGAGCCAGGCGGCGGCCATCTTGCGGACCTGCCGGCGCTTGGACTCGTGGAGGTTGTCCCACGGGTTGCCGGAGCCGAGGCGGCGGCTCTTGACCTCGCAGAAGACGATCGTCGTGTCGTTCTCGTCCGCGAGCACGAGATCGAGCTCGCCGAAGCGGGTGCGGTGGTTGCGGGCGAGCACCTGGTAGCCGAGCCGGCTGAAGTGCTCGGCGGCCAGGTCCTCGCCGCAGCGGCCCAGCTCCTGGGTGCGGTCGGTCGGCATCGCCCGGCGACCGTAAGTGCGGCGCCCGAACGGATCACCACGCGAATGTCATGAGTCCGTGTCGATTCCGTGCCGACTGCGCGACGACGCGCGTGGTCGGCTCGGCGTCGCCACAGAACGGCTCCGCGGAGCCGTTTTCGGGTGCGGTTCCGTCCGGCGGCTATGGGAACATGTGTTCGATGAGGGTCGTGGAGACAACGCTTGAGCAGCTGGAGCGGGACCTTGTGCGCCTGGCGGACGACCTCGGTCGCGGGATGGCCCGGTGGCTGGCGCTGGTGGCCGAGTTCGACCGGCGCGAGGGCGCGCGGGCGTGGGGGTTCCGCGGTACCGCCGAGTGGCTGGCGTGGCGGTGCGCGATCGGTCCGCGCGCCGCGCGCGACCATGTGC
>JBOGYU010000091.1:0-12410 GCA_050696935.1 Solirubrobacteraceae bacterium
CACCGCGCCCGGCGCGCAGCGCCGCCGGCTCCTTCCTGGTTCGGACCGCGTCAGGCCAGCAGCGTGTCTCGCCGCGTTCCTGCGGCGCGACTTGGTCATCCTGCTCTCGCCGACCAGTCGGCGGCCGTCGTCGTCGCCGGAGCGTCGAACCTGGCACGCGTGTTCTTATTGTTAGTCCGCGCGGCTGAGCTCGCCGGACCCGTCGACGTGCTGCGTCAGCGTCG
Organism: Solirubrobacteraceae bacterium; assembly: GCA_050696935.1. Lineage (GTDB taxonomy): Bacteria > Actinomycetota > Thermoleophilia > Solirubrobacterales > Solirubrobacteraceae > DASSUW01. The sequence continues at coordinate 225 of JBOGYU010000091.1, forward strand.
GGTCACCGTGGTAGCGCACGTCGCCGGAGCCGTCGACGTCGACGTCGAGTCGCTCGTCGGCGCGCACGTCGAGGCCGCCCGAGCCGCCCACGGCCACGCGCGCCTCGCGCGCCGCCAGGCGGGCGAGATCGGCGTCGCCCGAGCCGTCCAGGTCGACCGCGAGCCGTCTTACCGCGCCCTCGAGCGCGATGTCGGCCGAGCCGTCCGAGCGGACCTCGAACGCATCCGCGTCGATGCCGTCGGCGTCGATGTCACCGGACCCGGAGGCCTCGATGCCCGTCAGCTTGGGCACGGAGGCCTCGACGACGACGTCACTGCCACCGAAGCCGTCGTGGTCGAACGTAAGGTGCAGCGTGCCGTCACGCACCTCGGTCCGGACGTCGTCGATCACCTTCTCGCCGGCGCGGACCCGCACGCGCTGCGGCTCGCCGACGTGGAGCCGCACATCGACGGAGTCGCGGTTGTCGATGCGCGCGAAGTCGGCGACATCGCGCGTCTGGGTGGTGCGCGGGCCGTCATCGCCGACGGTGCAGCCGGCGAGCGCGAGGGCGGCGACCGCGGCGGGGAAGAGGAGGAGGAGGGCGCGGCGTGGGGAGGACATGGCTCCACGCTAGGCGCGCCGAGCCACCGGCGCGGTGGAGGTCGCAGGCCAGCGAGGGAGGGGTCGCCCCTCCTCGGGGATGGGGCTGTCCTCAGGTCGCGACGGCCTCGACCGCGCGGGCGAAGCGCGCGGCCCCAGCGCCCGCGTCGAACACCGCGGGCACGGGACCGACGGCGGGGTCTCCGGCATGGCCCAGTGCGCGCTGGTCGTCGGCCGCCGCACCACACGCCGGCTGGGGCTGAAGACGACCACGCGGCGCGGCTGCAGACGCGGCTCTCGCGCGCCGGCGCGCGCCGAGCGTGGCTGCGCCCGACCCCGAAGGCGGCACGCCGCCTGGGGAGCCTGAGGACGGTGCGGGCGCGCGCACGTGGCCGCGTCGTGGATGCCAGCGGCCGCGCAAAGCCCGGCACCGCGTCAGCCCGCGGCTGGATCTGCGCTGACCGCGGGACGCCACCACACGGATCCGCCGCGGCGGCCTTGTGGGACTCCGGCGAGGCGCTCGAACACCAGCGCGTCGCTCGCCTGCATCAGGAGGCGAGTACCGGTCCGAGTTCGAGCGCGCTCGAGCTGAGTCAGCGCGCCCAGGAGCGAACATGCGCGGCGAGCTCGGGCGCGAGCGCATCCCGGTTGCCGCGCGTCACCGGCACGACCGTGACGGAGGCGACGCGCTTGACGGCGTCCGTGAACGGGTGGCCGAACGCGTGCACGGTGGCCACGAGCGGCAGCGGCCGCGCGAGCACGCCGGCGACGGCGTCGCGGAAGTGCGCCGACGCCAGCTCCATCTTCCCCAGCTCGTCCACCACCACGATCGAGCCGCTGTCCGCGCGCTCGAGGAGCGGCACGGCAACCCGCTCGAGATCCTCGAGTGCCACGCCGTAGCGGCCCACGCGGGGACCGCCGCGCAGGTCGACGTGCGCGAGCAGGCCATGCCGCCCGTCGACGGTCTCGATCTCGAAGCCGACCCGCCGTCCACGCTCGCCGCGGACTTCGCGGGTCACGAAGCCGGTGACCGGCACACCGTCGGCCCGCAGGATCTCGATCAGCCGGACGGCGACGGTCGTCTTGCCCGCGCCCGGCCGGCCCTCGAGCAGCAGCCGCGGCGGGTTCGCGCGCGTTCCTGCCATCGCCCATCAGGATGGCGGCCGAGCTCGGCGACGGCGCCTGAAGCAAAACCTGCGGTGGGTCCACGTAGCGAAGCGCGGCCGATCCGCCGTAGCTTCGCTCGCAGATGAAGACACGACGCCCCGCCTACGCCGGCGTGACCGCCACGCTGGCCCTCTTCGTGGTCCAGGGCCGCCCGTGCTCACGAACGGCAGCCTCCACAGCCCGCCCGCACTCAGGGCCGTCGGGCGCTCGCTCGAGGCGTGCTCCTCGCCACGGTGCTGATCGGCATGCTCGTGGCCGCCCCTCGCGCGGGCGCCGAATGGTCGCCCCCGTTCGATCTCTCGCCGGAGATCGGGAGCGCCGACTACCCGCAGATCGCCGTCGATCCCTCCGGCGGCGCCATCGCCGTGTGGAACGCTTCCGGCGGCGCGAGCGATGGCATCCAGGCGCGCCGGATCGACGCGAGCGGCACGCTCGGGCCGGTCCAGGACGTCACCGAGGCGGGCGAGCTCGGCTCCAGCCCGCAGGTGGCCGTCGACGCCGCCGGCACCGCCATGGTCGTGTGGATCGGCGTCCCCGACGGGAGGCTCCGTTCGCGCCGGCTCACGCCGGGCGGTGCGCTGGAGGACAGCGACGACGTCTCGCCCGCCGGCCAGTCCGCCGGGGAGCCGGGGGTCGCGGTGGATCCCTCCGGCAACGCCACCGTTGTCTGGTCCGCCCCGATGGCGCGAGGGACGTCGTCTACGCGCGCCGGATCGACCCAGCAGGTGGGGCCGGGCCGGTGGTGGCCGCATCGAGTCCGGACGAGATCGCCTTCCGGCAGCAGGTAGCCGTCGATCCAGGCGGCAACGCCATCATCGCCTGGCAGGACATCACCGGTGGCGACAGCCGCCCTCGGGCGCGAATGATGGACGCCGATGGCAGACTGCGCGCGATCGTCACGCTCTCGGCGCCCGGGGAGAGAGCCTTCAGTCCTCGGGTCGCCTTCGATGCCTCCGGTAACCCGACGGGGGCGTGGAAGCGGTCGGACGGCACGATCCAGGCGCGCCAGGGCACGCCCGGCGGCGGACTGGGACCGATCGCAGACCTCTCGCGCCCCGACGTGCACACCGAGCCGGAGCTGGCCGTCGACCCATCCGGCGAGGCGACCGTCGTCTGGGGCGGCTTCGACGGCTTCAATGAGGTGGTCGAGCTGCGGCGGATCGGTCCGGGCGGCCCGGTCGGTGAGATACAGAACCTCTCGGCCGGCGGCGAGGACTCCGAGCCGCAGGTCGCCGTCGATGCGCTGGGCAACGCGACTGTCGTCTGGCTGCACCGCAACGAAGCAGGCTTCACCGTCCAAGCCCGCACCGTGACCGCGGGAGGTCAGCTCGGCCCGACGGTCGACGTCTCGCCGGTAGGGGCGGCCCTCGTGACTCCGCGGCTCGCCACCGACCCAACGGGCGGTTCGATGGCCGCGTGGGGCAGCTACGACGGCTCTCGCCACGAGATCGCGGGCGCGCGCTTCCTGGTTCCCTCGCCGCCCGCACCGACACCGCCCGCACCCACACCGCCCGCACCTTCACCGGCCGTGCCCGCGGTGCCTGCACCTGCGCTGCCCGGGCTCGCACCGTCGCTGCCCGCCCCGTCGGTGCTCGCCGGCCCAACCGTGACGCTGACGAAGCTGAGGCCTTACACCGCGGGTCAGCCCAAGTCGAAGCGCAAGCGCACCAAGGGGGTCGACGCCAAGCTCACGCTCGACCGCGGCGCGCGGCTGCGGCTGCTCTCGACCACGCTGTCCTACACGCGGCGCGGGAAGGCCAGGACCGTGAAGCTGGAGACGAAGCGGCTGGGCACCGTCGGCAGGCGATCCAAGCTGCGCTTCAAGCTGCCCCGGCAACCTGCGTCCCACCGTCGGACTCGGCACCCGCGTGACGTTGAGGCTGAAGCTCCGGGCCAGGTCCACCGGTGCCGGCTGCACCTTCGGCGAGGCGAAGACCCTCAAGGTCAAGACGAAGCTGATCTGGGTCACAACGAGCTCGCGCACGCGGCGCTCGGCCTCTCCATGGTGCGCTTCCTGGCTGCCGAGCTGCCCGAAGCGGTCGCGGCCTGCGAGGACGCGATCGCGTCGGCGCACGATCTCGACCGCGAGCTTCGTCTGGCGCTCGAGTTCCAGGCGGCCGCCACCCGCTGGTCGGCGGACTTCCGAGCCGCGAGGCCCTGGGGCGGCTGCTGGCGCTCAAGCAGGAGGTGAGCCGCGGTGAGACGGCGGCGGAGCGCGGCCTGCTCGCCATGATCGCGATCGTGTTCGGCGCCTCGGCCGCCCGGACCGCGACCGAGGTTGCGGCGCTCGCCGAAGCGGCCTGGGGAGACGGCCAGCTCCTGGTCCGGGTCCGCTCCGAGCACTCCGTCCTGGCGGCTCCCGCGACGACGATCGCGCTGACAGCCGCCACGAGCGCCATCGCGCTCGCGGGAGGACTGACCAGGGCGATCGAGATGGGGACCGCCGGCGTCGAGGAGGGAAGGGCCCGGGGCTCGATGCTGCTCTACTCCAGCTCGCTCGGCCTGCGCGCCTCCTCCAGGGCATGGAGCGGCGATCTCGGCGGCGCCGAGTCCGACGGCGTCGCCGCCCTCGCGCTGCCCCCCGCCGACGACCCGATCGTCCTGCCGGCCGCGCTCTCCGCGCTCGTCGACGTCCACATCGAGCACGGCTCGCTCGAGCAGGCCGCGGAGCTGCTGCGCGACTCCTGGCCGACCGGTGAGCTGCCGCTGTCGCTGTTCGTCTGCGAGGGGCTGGCCGCGCGCGGGCGGCTCGCCCTGCGGATGGGTGATCCGAGCGCCGCCCTGCTCGATCTCGAGGACGCCGGCCGGCGATCGCTGGCAATCGGCTACGTGAACCCGTGGCCGCTGATGTGGCGCAGCTACGCGGCGCTTGCCTCGGCCCGCCTGCGAGACCGCGATCGAGCGCGCGAGCTGGTCGAGGAGGAGCTCGCGATCGCGCGACGGTTCGGGGCTCCGGAGCCCGTCGGCGAGGCGCTCCGCGCGCGGGCGCTGCTCGCCCCGGCCGAGGAGATGGTCGAGCTGGCCCGCGACGCGGTGGACGTCCTCGCCGGCTCCGAGCTCCGGGTGGCGCACGCCCGGGCGCTGATCGACCTGGGAGCCGCGCTACGGCGCGGGGGCCGTCGCCGCGATGCCCGCGAGCCGCTTCGCGAAGGGCTCGATCTCGCGAACCGGTGCGGGTCGGTGGTCGAGACCGACAGGGCGATGGACGAGCTGCGAGCTGCCGGAGCGCGCCCGCGCCGCCCGGGGGTCAGCGGCGTCGACTCGCTCTCGGCCCAGGAGCGCCGCGTTGCGGCGATGGCCAACGACGGGCTGAACAACCGCGAGATCGCCGAGGCCCTGTTCCTCACCCGCCGAACCGTCGAGATGCACCTGACCGGCGCCTACCGCAAGCTCAACGTGTCGAGCCGCGCCCACCTGCCGGCAGCTCTGGCGGCATCGAGCTACTAGCGGCGCCGTTCGGGCGCCCGGTCCCCGGTGAGTGCCGAACAGCGAGTGCGCCGTGGGCGACAACGCCAGTCGCCCACGGCTCGCATCGTGGCGGTCAGTCGCAGTACGCCGGGGCCCTGCCCACCGGCTCGTAGCACAGCGCGTGGCCCTGGTTGGAGTTGCCCTCCAGGAAGCCGATCCGTCCGACCTCCCGCTCGGACGCGCCCTTGTACTCGAGCACGTAGAGGCCGTTGCGCAGGTCGACGACGTAGATCAGGCCGTCCTTGACGATCGCGTAGCTCCACATCACGACCTTCTCGTTGCGGCCGGTGTCCGGGTCGGAGGAGAGCCGCGGATCCTCGAGCAGGACCTCGTCGAGCGGTTCCGGGAAGAACTCCGCCAGCTGGAAGGGCCTGTGCGGGTTCAGGAGGCCGACGGCCTGGAACCCGCCCGAGTGCCAGGTGCTGAAGGCGATGTGCGGCGTGAGCGTCGGGTTGTGCGCCGAGTACGAGGTCCGCGGCGGGTTCCAGTCGTCGCACGTGGACGGGTCGTTCTCGGGCACCCTGTACTCGCCCCGGACCGTCGGCGCCTGCGGGTCGGAGATCTCGATCATCCGCGCCCAGCCCCAGGGGCAGCCGTGGCTCCCCCCGGTGGCGGTCCCGTACACCTCGTCGGAGACCCAGGCCCAGTCACGGTCCCAGAGCTTGACGGCGCTGTGCGCCCCGGGCCCCGGCCACGTCGGCCGGGCAGAGTTGATCGTGATCGGATGAGGCTGCGGGGACGGGGCGCCCTCGGCGAACTCGGACACGTCGACGACGGCGAACCCGCCGCTCAGCAGCGCGAAGTACGCCCTGCTGCCGTCGTTGCTGATCGACAGCGAGTGCAGCCCTCCCGTCGGCTTCTGCTCGAACTGGGTGTAGCCGTGCAGTCCGCTGAAGAGGGTGACCGGCGGCTCCCCGTTGGGCACCTGCGAGATGTCCCAGACCGAGAACGGGCAGGTGGGAGAGCCACCCCTCGTCCCGCAGCTCGAGCCCGCGTTGCCGGCGAAGATCAGCGCCCGCTCGGGATTCCCCGGGTCCTCCCACAGGAAGAACTCGTGGGTGTCGACGTCGAACTGGTTGAGCAGCTGCGGCTCGCGCGCGTTCCCTCCCGAGATGTCGTAGAAGCGCATGTTGCTGATCGACGGCCGGGTGCAGTGATGCAGAGTGGGTCCGACGCCGCAGTTGGTGTTGAGGACGATCAGGATGTCCTGCGACTTCCAGACGCGCAGCTCGCGCGACGACTCGCCCGGGTTCGCGTCGAACGGGGGACCGAGCAGCGTGGGGTCGGACGGATCCGAGACGTCGACCACCATCACGCCGCCGTGAGGCTGCCCCTCGTGGCCTCCGTCGGTCCGGCTCCCGATGTACGCGTAGTCCCCGTGGAGCGCGATGGCGGCGTTCATGCCGCGGCTCATGAGCGGGTCGTGCCCGACTTGCCTGAAGGAGCCGGTCTTCCGCTTCCGGGCGTCGAGCTTGGCCGTGCTCGCGGCCGGCGCGACGTTGTCCGTGCCCTCGGAGGCGGCCGCCGCGGGCCGGGCGTCGGAGTCGGCGGCGCTGGTGCAGCCGTCCTCGGCCGTCCAGCCGGCGAGCCAATCGGCGTGCGGTGCCGTCGCCAGTGCCCCGCTGACGCAGTCCACAGGATGCGCGCCGGCCGGGCCTGGCGACACCGCCACCGCCGCCACTGCGATCGCCGCCGCGCATACGGGGCGGACACGACTGTGGGTCATGACTTCTTCCCTCCCCTATTGAGCCGGCGTCCTCCCGAGACGCCCACGTGCCGGAACGTTACCCGGATGCCGCCACTACGACTCCCTCAATGGCTGACCGCGACGGCGAGCTCGGACACGAGCCGATCTCGTAGAAACTCGAGCGGCTCCTCCCATCGCGGCGACCTCGCCGACATCATCACGCGCGTCTCCGATCATCGGCGCGCAGCCGCCGGCCGGCCCGCGCTATCGGAAGAACTGCATGCGCAGCCGGGTGCCGGCGCCGTCCGGGGCCTCGACGTTGAAGTCGGCTGCGAGATGCCCGATCGTCGACAGCCCGATGCCGAGACCGGGGCTGTCGTGGCGCGGTCGCATCCCGCAGCCGTAGTCGCGTACGACGACGACGAGGCGATCCGGTTCTGCGCACGCGACGACGCGGACGTCGCCGCTGCCGCCGTCGCGGTATGCATGCAGGACCGCGTTCGTCGCTCCCTCCGTCACAGCGAGCGCCACAGCGTCGGCGTCCGGTATCCCGTTGGTCACCGCGAACTCCCGGACAGCGCGGCGGATCGCGCGAACCGCGCTCGGCTCAGCCGCCAGACGCAGTTCGAGCCGGTCCACTCTGGTCGACGTCGTAGACATCCCTGCTCAAAGCGTGGCCGCCACGTCCGGAGGCAGCGTACCCCGGTACCGGCGCGCCGTCCACCGGGAGACCCGACCGCGCCGACGTGGTCGCGACCATCTCGCCGGCGACCGAGCTCGGCATGTGGTGCCGCGCGGACGCCGCGGTCGCACTGCTGGGGCGGTCAGGTCACCGTGCGAGCTCGAGTAGCCGGTCGCGCAGCGCCAGCACGTCGGCGCGCCGTCCGCTGAACAGCTCGCAGCCATGCCGCAGATCCATGCGCGTGCGGCGGATCACATCGGCCATGAACGCGTCGCACGTGACGAGGTCACAGTGCGTGATCGCGATCGCCAGCGCCTCGAGGTCCGCATCGTCGCCGGCCCGGCCGTGCCGCTCGGGGAACTCGCGCTCAATGCTCCGAGCCATCCGCCGGCGCGCTTCGCGCGCGGCGTGGTCCGGCTCGTCGGGCAGGCGCCGGCCGCCCGACAGTCCACGCAGCAGCTCCAGCAATCGCAGGTCCGGCCGCGGGCGTGACTCGCGCTCGTGGACGGCGGACTCGACGACGGCAACGGCACTGCGGGCGACCGCCTCCCGCAGGGCCGGCTCGAGCTCCCCGAACGCCGTCTTGCCCTTCGCGATGCCACTGAGGTAGTTCTGGTCGAGGTAGAGCAGCCGTCTCATGCCGCCCGCGCCGCCCGGCGCACCGTGTCATGGTCCTCGTCGAGCTCGACCCGCACCTCGTAGAGGAAGATGCCTCCTTCGCCCCCGCCGGTGGACAGTGATTCGTCCGTCTCGAGCCATTCCTCGAGCTCCGTAGGCGTCATGTTCGCTGCTCGGCGGTTGTCTCGGAGGTGATAGCTCCGTGTTCCAACATTGGAGGCGCTCTACCCGCTAGGCCGTGACCGCGATGGACAGCGAGCCGTTCACGGCCGAGGTGCTGTCCCTGCTCGAGGCGGAGGCCGAGGTGTTCGGTAGCGCTGGTCCGCACGTAGAGTCGGACCCGCCCGTGGCCTGCCGCGGTCGGCCGTGGACGGTTAGAGTCGCGGCGTGGAGACGCGCGCCCTGCTGCACGACGTCGCGGACCGGGCCGCCGACTGGCTCGACGCCCTTCCGGACCGTCCCGTCGGCCCCGCCGAGACGCCCGCCGAATTGCAGATCACGGGGACGCTCGGCGACGGGCCGCTTCCGATCGACCAGGTGATCGCCGAGCTTGCCCGGGAGGCGGCGCCGGGCCTGACCGCGATGAACTCGCCCCGCTTCTTCGGCTTCGTGATCGGCGGCGCCCATCCGGCGGGGATCGCCGCGGACTGGCTCGCCACGGCGTGGGACCAGAACGCGGGGCTCGCGGGCCCGACGCCCGCGGTGGCGGCGTTCGAGGAGGTGGCCGGACGGTGGCTGGCCGATCTGCTCCGGCTTCCGGCGACCGCCTCGTTCGCGCTCGTGACCGGCTGCCAGATGGCGCACGTGACCGCCCTGGCCGCCGCCCGCCACCGCGTGCTGGCGGACGCCGGCCACGACGTCGAGCGCGACGGGGTCGCCGGCGCGCCGCCCATCCGGGTGCTCGCCGGCGAGGAGCGCCACGTGACCGTCGACCGGGCGCTGCGCCTGCTCGGCCTGGGGACCGGGTCGGTGGAGCCCGTGGCCGCCGACGGGCGCGGCGCGATGCGCGCCGACGCGCTCGCCGAGGCGCTGGCCGCGGGCGACGGCCGGCCTACGATCGTGATCGCACAGGCCGGCAACGTGAACGGCGGCGCGATCGATCCGATGCAGGAGGTGTGCGCCGCCGCGCGCTCCGCCGGGGCGTGGGTGCACGTCGACGGGGCCTTCGGGCTGTGGGCGGCGGCCAGCCCGCGCCGCCGGCACCTCGTGCGCGGCGCCGAGCTGGCGGACTCGTGGGCGACCGACGCCCACAAGTGGCTCAACGTCCCGTACGACTGCGGCATCGTGTTCGTCCGCGACCGCGAGGCGCACCGCGCGGCGATCTCCGTGACGGCCGCATACCTCGTGCAGGCCGCCGGCGGGCCGCGCGAGCCGATGGACTGGACGCCCGAGTTCTCGCGCCGCGCGCGCGGACTGGCCGTCTACGCGACGCTGCGGGCGCTCGGCCGTGACGGAGTGGCCGAGTTGGTCGACCGCCTCTGCGCCTGCGCCGAGCGGTTCGCGTCGCGACTCGGCGACGCGGGTTTCGAGGTGCTCGAGCAGGAGCTCAACCAAGTGCTGGTCGCCTGCGGGGACGACGAGGCGACCGAGGCCACGCTGGCCGCCGTGCAGGCCGACGGCACGTCCTATCCGAGCGGGACGGCCTGGCGCGGGCGCCGCTGCATCCGGATCTCGGTGTGCAACTGGCAGACCACCACGGATGAGGTCGACCGCTCGATCGAGGCCATGGCCACCGCTCGCGCCCTCGGCGTGCGGTGACAGCCCCGTCACGCCGGCCGCTCGACGGCCTGGATGAGGCTAGCTAGCCGGCGGATCGCGGCACGCCAGCGCGCGGTCGCATCGGCGCGCTCGCGGTAGAGGGCCTCGCGCATCCTGCTCGACGAGCCGGAGCAGACTCCGGCGCCGTCCGGTCCGCGGCGAGCGTCAGTCGGGAGCACGGCCGGCGAACGAAGCGAGCGCTGCCGCGATCTCGCTGACCTCGTCGATCCTGCCGGCCGCCACGGCGACCACGAGCTCGTAGGCTTCGTCGTCGTCCGGATCGAGCACGACGTCGTTCTTGGCGAGGAAGACGTAGGTCGCGAGCCACGCGAGACGCTTGTTTCCGTCGACGAGCGGGTGATTGCGGGCCAGCGAGTGCAGCAGCGCGGCCGCCTTGGCGAAGAGATCGGGATAGGCGTCCTGGCCCAGCACGCTCGTTCGCGGCCGGTGGACCGCGGCGTCTACCGCCTTCGGCGGGGTTTGTGACCGGTTTGATGGCGCGGCCGTGCGCTGTCCGAGCTTCCGTAGGAGTCGTTCGCGCAGGCCGAGATCACGCGCTCGACGGGTTCCCGGATGGGGCACGGCGCTGATCGCGCATCAGGCGTGGTGCCTGCGCCAGCGGCGGGCGCCGTCGATCAGGGCGTTCACGACGGCGATGAAGACGAAGAACAGCGCGTTGTCGGCTGCGACGTCCCAATCCCCGGCGCCGACCGCCAGGATGAGGAACAGGCCGGCATAGCTGCCGATCACGACGCTGGCGACCGCGACCAGCGTCCCGATCACGTCGATCACCGGCGTGCTGCTGTGCCACTCGTGGTAGCCCGGTCGATGGGCCCGGGAGCCCATGGGTGCACGGTAGTGCCATAGCGAGGGACGCGGTGAGCACGACGACCGTATAGCGTCCCGGATGGGACCCGATGGAGTTCCTCAGCAATGACGGGCGTCGGCTGGCGACGCTGGCGGACTGGCGTGATCACGGCGGACCGGTCTCGGCCAAGCAATGGGTCGAGGGCGGCAGCGCGCGTGAGCTCGCCCGTGCGTGGATCGAGCTGGACGCGGCGGCGCGGGTCACGGCGCTGCTGACCACGGTCCCCGCGTTCGCCGGGCTGATCCTCGATCGCGGGATCGCCGAGAAGGAGACGCGCTTCGACGACATCCGCGGCGGGCCGCGGCATCACGACCTCCTCGTCGTCGGCGCGGCTCCGAGCGGCCCGGTGGTCATCGGCGTGGAGGGCAAGGCGGACGAGCCCTTCGACGAGCGCCTCGACGTCTGGGTCACGCGCGCCGTCGCGAGCGAGCGATCGCGCGCGCCGGAGCGGCTCGATCGCCTCACCACCGCGTTCTTCGGGACGACGCTCGACGACGATCCGCTGCTCGCCCCGCTGCGGTACCAGCTCCTGTCGGGGCTCGCCGGCACGCTCGCGGACGCCCGCGAGCGGGGCGCACGGCAGGCGGTGCTCCTGGTGCACGAGTTCGAGACTCCCTGGACCGACGACGAGCGGCACCGGCGCAACGCGGACGACCTCGAGGCATTCGTGGGACGCCTGATGCCCGCGGCCGAGCGCACCGGCGACGAGCGCGCCTGGATCGCCGGGCCGGGCGTCCTGGCGGGCGACGGCACGTGGCTGCCGGAATCCGCGGACGTGTACGTCGCCAAGCTCGCGACCAGTACGCGCTGAGCCGAGCTCCCGCCGCCGTCCGACGAGCATCGTGGTGTAGAGCGGCGGGGGGAGCGCTCGGTCGATCCCTACGCGGCGGCGCAGCTGACGCGCGGGTTCCAGTCGGAGAACATGCCGCTCGGGTTGTGCTTCCACAGCCACGCGTGCAGCGCGTAGAACGGCGGCAGGCCGTAGCGGTTGCCGGCTCCGATCAGGTGGAGCTCGCGCCCGAACAGCGTGGGCGGCGACGCGTTGGCGGCGTCCCAGGCGTCCTTGAACACCACGTACTCGACCGCGACGAGGCGCAGCCGGCCGTTGCGCTGCGGCTCGTAGACGAGCGCCTCGGGCGTCGCCGCGTCGATCGCCCCGTCGCCGACCAGCGCGCCCTTGACGTAGTGGATGCCCATCGCTCCCTCGCCCGGGCTGTCGATGCAGGCGATCCCCTGGGCGTCGGTGAAGAGGCCGTAGCCGTCCGCCTGCGCGCGGTCGAGCTGGTGGTAGCGGGCGGTGGCGGCCCTGACGTCCGCCTGGCCCGCGTCCGCCGGACCGGCGGTCGCGAGTGCGGCGG
>JBOGYU010000092.1:0-12338 GCA_050696935.1 Solirubrobacteraceae bacterium
AGGTGGCCGCGGCGGCCGCGGCCGGCGCCTCTGCGACCGCTCGCAAGGCGCTCGGCTTCGAGGACCTCCTGGCCGGCGACGTCGAGGCGATGAAGCGCAACACCCGCCGCTACGCCAAGCGCCAGCTCACCTGGATGCGCAAGCTGCCCGGCACGCTGCTGATCGACGTGACCGGCCGCACGCCCGAGAGCGTCGCCGCGGAGGTCCTCGGCCACGCGGGATGATGCCGGCGTGCGGTTCGAGAAGTGGCAGGCGCTCGGCAACGACTACCTCATCCTGGAGGCCGACGGCCCGCTCACGCCGGGGCGCGTGCGCCGCCTGTGCGACCCGCATCGCGGCGTCGGCGCCGACGGCGTGCTCGAGCTCGCGCCGCCCCACGGACCCGGCGCCGTCGCCCGCCTGCGGATCTTCAACCCGGACGGCTCGGAGGCCGAGCTGTCGGGCAACGGCGCGCGGCAGGCGATCCTCTACCTGCGCCACCGGGGCTGGACCGGTTCGGACGACTTCTCCGTCCAGACGCCGGCCGGCGAGATCAGGGCGACGATCACGGGCCCCGACACCGCCCGCGTGGCCATGGGCCGGGCCGCGGTGACCTCCGCGGACTATCCGGGCGGGCCGCCCGACGGCACCGGCGAGGTCGAGGCCGGCGGCCGGACGTGGCGCTTCCAGCACGTCTCCATCGGCAACCCGCAATGCGCGATCGAGGTGCCGGCCGGCGAGCTGGAGGCACTCGACATCGCGGTCCTCGGGCCGCCGATCGAGCGGGCGCCGCTGTTCCCCAACCGCACCAACACCTCGTTCTGGTGCGAGCTCGCCGCCGGCGCGATCCGGGCCCGCATCTTCGAGCGCGGCGTGGGGGAGACGCAGTCGTCCGGCACCGGGGCCTGCGGCGCCGCCGTCGCCCACGTGCTGCGGGGCGGCACCTCGCCGGTCACCGTCCGGCTCGACGGCGGGGAGCTCCGCGTGGACGTCGACGAGTCCCTGTACGTCGAGCTCACCGGCTGGGCGGTCCCGATCTGCCGCGGGGAGCTGAGCGCCGAGCTGGTCGCCGATCTCGTAGCGTGCGGGGAATGAGCGAGCCGCTGCACGAGGGCGCGTGGGGGGCCGGGCTGGCCACGGTGGCCGGCGATCGCGTGCTCGACACCTACTTCCCCGAGCCGCGCCTCGGCGCGCCGGAGACCGACGGCCCCGGGGAGGGCGGGACCGCCGACGAGCGCCGCGGCGTGCGCGTCGTCCCCGTGCTCACCGTCATCCGCTCCCTCGCGGAGCCGCCCACCGACCCGTGCGACGCCTACCTGCGCCTGCACCTGCTCTCCCATCGCCTGATCCGCCCGCACCAGGCGAACCTCGACGGCGTCTTCGGCGTGCTCAACAACGTCGCGTGGACGAGCCACGGGCCGGTCGACCCGGCGGCGCTCCCGGACGTACAGCGGCGCTTCCGCACCGCCGGCGACCCGTTCCACGTCACGTCCGTCGACAAGTTCCCGCGCATGACCGACTACGTCGTCCCGCCGGGCGTCCGGATCGCCGACGCCGACCGCGTCCGCCTCGGCGCCCACCTCGCCGACGGCACGACCGTGATGCACGAGGGGTTCGTGAACTTCAACGCCGGCACGCTCGGCCGGTCGATGATCGAGGGGCGCATCAGCGCCGGCGTCGTGGTCGGCGACGGGTCGGACATCGGCGGCGGCGCCTCGACCATGGGCACGCTCTCCGGCGGCGGCACCGCGGTGATCTCGATCGGCGAGCGCTGCCTGCTGGGAGCCAACGCCGGCCTGGGGATCGCCCTCGGCGACGACTGCGTGGTCGAGGCCGGCCTGTACCTGACCGCCGGAGCCCGCGTCTCCCTCCCCGACGGCGACGTCGTCAAGGCCCGCGACCTCAGCGGCGCCTCCGGCCTCCTCTTCCGCCGCAACTCCCAGACCGGCGCCATCGAGGTCGTCCAGCGCACCGGCACGTGGGGCGGCCTCAACGCCGCGCTACACGCGAACCAGTAGGTCCGCGGCGCGCTCGCACTCGGCGAGCGTCGGGACGAGCGCGAGGCGCAGGTAGCCCTCCCCGGCGGGACCGAAGTAGGAGCCGGGCGCGAGGACGATGCCTCGCTCGAGCAGGCGCTCGTGCTCGCCGGGCGGGGCGCCCTCGAGCCACAGGAAGAACGTCGCGTCGCCGCCCGCGTGGCGCATGCCGCGGGCCTCGAGCGCGGGGAGCAGGACGTCTCGCTTGGCACGGTAGCCGGCGCGGACCTGCTCGACGTGCGCCTCGTCGCCCCAGGCGGCGACCGCGGCGCGCTGGACGAACTCGGGCGGGGCGACGCCGACGTTGGGCCGGTACCGCTTGAGCGCGGCCACGAGCTCCGGATCGCCGGCCACGAAGCCGGATCGGTAGCCGGGCATCGACGAGCGCTTGGAGAGCGTGTTGAAGACGGCGATGTTCGCGGGGTCGTTGACCTGGAGCGCCGAGACGGGCGGCTCGGCGCCGAAGTACAGCTCCGAGTAGGCCTCGTCGGAGGCCAGCACGAAGTCGTGCTCGCGGGCGAGGGCCGCGGCGCGCTCGTACAGCGCGAGCGGGGCGGTCGCGGCCGTCGGGTTGTTCGGGTAGTTCAGCCACAGGATCGCCGTGCGCGCCCACAGGCCGGACGGCACCGCGTCGAGGTCGGGCAGGAACCCGGCGTCCGCCCGCAGCGGCAGCTCCACGACCTCCTTGCCGGCGAACACCGCGCCGCGCTCGTACACCGGATACGCGGGCTGGGGGACGACGACGACGTCGCCCGCGAGCACCTGGGCGAGGTGGAAGACCGCCTCCTTGGAGCCGAGCGTCGGTATGACGGCGGTGTCCGGGTCCAGCAGCACACCGAAGCGGCGCTCCGCCCAGGCGGCGATCGCCTCGCGCAGCAAGCCCAGGCCCTCCGCCAGTGGATAGGTGGAGATGGGCTCGACCGCCGCCGCGAGCGCCTCGCGGATGAACGGCGGAGTCTCCTCGCGCGGCTCGCCGATCCCGAAGTCGATCACGGTCACGCCGGCCGCGACGAGCCGGCGCCGCGCCTCGGTGAGCCGCACGAAGGGGTACGTCCGCAGGCCGGTGAGCGTCGGAGAGAGCCTCACGACGGGCGCCTCATGCCAGGAACGCCTCCAGCACGCGGTAGGAGCGCACCAGCGCGGCGATCTCGACCGACTCGTCGCGCCGGTGCGCCTGCGCCGGCGCGCCCGGCCCGAAGTTGACGGCGTCCAGGCCGGCCGCCCCGAACTCCGCCACCGGCGTCCACGCCTGCTTGGGCGCCACCCGCAGGCCCCCCGCCTCCACGAGCGCCCGTGCCCGGGGGTTTCCGAGAGCAACCGGCCCGGACGGCGCCAGCGAGTCGATCCGCAGCTCGCCGCCCCGGCACAGCTCGCGCAACCGCGCCTCCGCCGCCTCCGGCCCCCGGTCAGGGGCGCAGCGGTAGTTCACGTGGCACTCCACGACGTCGGGGATGACGTTCGCCGCGATCCCGCCCGCGATCCGCGTCACCGACGCCACCTCGAAGAACGACAGCCCGTCGAACACGTGCTCCTCCGGCTCCACCGCGGCGAGCGCGGCGATACCGCGCGCCGCCGCGTGGATCGCGTTCTCCCCGTCCCACGGCCGCGCCGAGTGGCCCGCGCGCCCTCGGAACGTCCACGTGGCGTTCACGTTGCCCAGGCAGCCGGCGTGGAGCTCGTTGCCGGTCGGCTCCATCACCACCGACAGCTCGTACGAGAGCCGCTCCCGCCCCAGGAGCGGCCCCAGCGCGCTCTCGGCCACCGGTAGCTCCTCGCGGCCGAAGAACAGGCAGTCGACCGCGGTACCCGCCAGCGCCAGCTCGACCATCACCGCCAGCGCGCCCTTCATGTCGGCCGCGCCCAGCCCATGCACGCGCTCGCCGTCGCGCCGGCCCGGCCGGTTGCCCTGCGCGGGCACGGTGTCCAGGTGGCCGGCGAGCAGCACCGGCGACCCGCGGCGGGCCAGCACGCACGTGTCGCCGAGGTCGTCGGCTCCGAGCAGCGCCGCCACGTGCGCGGCCAGCCGCCCCTCGTCGCGCGACTCCGACGGGATGTCGATCAGCTCGAGCGTGCGGGCCGCGAGACGGTCGGCGAGCTCGGCGTCGCGCACGAGCGGCACGATATCGGGCGGCGGGGGCGGCACGACGTCGTCGGGGTGGCCGGCACGACGTCGAGGGCGGCGTGGCGGGCGGCCCCTACACTGGATGCGAGTGGAGAAGACTCGCAACGGCCGCACAACCCAGACGCGCTACGCGCCGCCGCCCCCCACCGCGCGGGCCCGGCAGCGCGCCTTCTGCATCGCCGCCACCCCCGACACGGACGATCTCGCCGAGCTGCGCGAGCTGCTCCGCACGGCCGGGGTGGCGACGGTCGGCGAGGTCGTGCAGGTCCGCGACAAGCCGCACCCGAACATGTACCTGGGCCCCGGCAAGGTCGAGGAGCTCAAGCCGATCCTGAAGGCGGCGGACGCGAACGTGATCGTGGCCGACGACGAGCTGAGCCCGCGCCAGGAGCGCAACCTGGAGAAGGCGCTCGAGCTGCCGGTGCTCGACCGCACCGCGGTGATCCTGGACATCTTCGCCGGCCACGCCCACTCGGCCGAGGGCAAGCTGCAGGTCGAGCTCGCGCAGCTCGAGTACAACATGGCCCGGATGCGGGGGCTGTGGACGCACCTCGAGCGCCTCGGCGCCGGGCGCGGCGTCGGCGGCATCGGCACCCGCGGCCCCGGCGAGTCGCAGATAGAGACCGACCGCCGGCTCGCCCGCGACCGCATCTCGGCGCTGCGCCGGCGGCTCGACCACGTGCGCTCCAACCGCGCCGTCCAGCGCGCCGAGCGCGAGCGCGCGCACCTGCCCACGCTGGCGCTCGCGGGCTACACGAACGCCGGCAAGTCCACGCTGCTCAACGCGGTCACCGGCGCCGCTGTCGGCGTCCGCGACCGCCTCTTCCACACGCTCGACCCGACGACCCGCACGCTCCGCCTCCAGGGCCGCACCTACCTGCTCACCGACACCGTCGGATTCATCCGCAAGCTCCCCCACCAGCTCGTCGACGCGTTCGCCGCCACGCTGGAGGAGACCAGGCGGGCGGACCTCATCCTGCACGTCGTGGACGCCAGCGCGCCCGAGGAGGAGCTGCTCGCCATGACCGCCGCCGTCGAGGAGGTGCTGGAGGAGATCGGCGCCGGCGACAGGCAGCGCATACTCGTCCTCAACAAGGCCGACCAGCTCGACGACGAGCGCCGCCGCGAGCTGGAGTTCCGCCACGCCGACGCCTCCCTGGTCAGTGCCGTCACCGGCGAGGGGCTGGACGAGCTGAACGACCGGATCGCCGCCGAGTTCGAGCGCACGCTGCGCGACGTGGAGCTGCTCGTGCCGTTCTCCGAGGGCGGCACGCTGTCGGAGCTGCACGACGTGGCCGGCGAGCTCGACCGCACCGACACGCCGGACGGCGTCCGCGTCATGGCCCGGCTCCCCGCGGTGGTGGCCGAGAGGTTCGACCGCTACGCCGTCAACGGCGCCGGTCCCTAGCGCCCGGAAGAGCCGAACCCGTCCTCGCCGCGGCCGTCCGCCGACGGCGGCAGCTCGTCGACCACGCACGCGTCCGGCGTGACGTACGGCACGAGCAGCAGCTGGGCGATGCGGTCGCCGGCGGCGGCCTCGAACCGCGCGTCGCCGAGGTTGATCAGCACCACGCGGATCTCGCCGCGGTACGAGGGATCGATCAGCCCCGGGCCGTTGACGACCGAGATCCCGTGCAGCGCCGCCAGGCCGGAGCGGGGGACCACGAGCCCCGCCACGCGGTCCGGCAGGGCCACCGCGACGCCGATCCGCACCGTCGACCGCTCGCCCGGCCACAGCGAGAACCCGTCCAGGCACCGCAGGTCGTATCCCGCGTCACCGGACCGCGTGCGGGCCGGCGGATGCGCGGCCGGGTGCAGGAGCCGGACGTGGAGCTGGTCGAGCGCCGTGTAGAGAGCCATCGCGCGACCGTACCGGCCACCCCGGACGCAGGTGGCCGGCACGCCGCACTTTCGGGGGATCAGCCGCCGGCGATCAGCCCGGTCTCGGTCAGGTACTCCGTGGCCACGATCGCGGGATCCTTCTTGTCGAGGTCCACGCGGGCGTTGAGCTCCTGCATGTTCTCTGCGGTGAGCTGCTCCTGGAGCAGCGTGATGGTCTCCTCCAGGTCGGGGCCGGCCTCGTCGGCGACCTCCTGGCGGGTGACCAGCGTGGAGTTGTAGGGCGGGAACATGCCCTGGTCGTCCTCCAGCAGCACCTCGTTCTCGCGCGAGATCTGCGGGTCCGTGGTGAAGACGATCGACACGTCGGCGCGGCCGGAGGTGAGGACCTCGTGGCGCTGGGCGATGTCGACCGGCGTGAACTTCTTGAACTCGAGCCCGTAGACCTCCTGCAGGCCGACCAGGCAGTCCAGGCGCTGGCGGCACTCGGGCGAGCCGAACAGCGTCAGGTCCTGTGCCTTGCCCTCCAGGTCGGAGATCGTGGTGAGGTCGAGCTCCTCGGCCGTCTCCTGCGTCACGGCCACCTCGTTGGAGGAGGTGAACGGCGTGGGCGGAAAGGCGACCAGGCCCTCCTCCTCGAAGCCGGTCCGCGCCTCTTCGTACGCAGCCTGCGGGTCGGACGGCAGCTCGTCGGCCTGCTTGCCGAAGAACGACAGCAGCGCCGTGCCGGTGTACTCCGGGTAGGCGTCGATCTCGCCGCCCTTGACGGCCGCGAGCGCGGTCCGCTCGTCGCCCAGGTTCAGGTCGGTTTCCACGGTGTAGCCGGCGGCCTCCAACCCCTGGGCGTAGATCTCGCCGAGCACCTTCTGCTCGGTGAAGTTCTTGGAGCCGATCGTGAGCTCCACCTGCGCGTTCGCCTCGTTGCGCTGGATCTGGCCTTCCGCGGCCTCGGTCGGCGCCGGGGTGCCGGCGGGCTCCTCCTCGTCCTCGCCGCAGGCGGCGACGAACAGGGCGGTGCAGGCGAGGACTATCAGCAGCAGTCGCTTCATGGGACGGTCTGGATCCTCCTCTTGAGGGGGCCGGTGCGGGGGGCGAGAGCGCCCCGTTCGAGCTTCACGCCGGTAGGGGTGACCGCGCGCTGCACGGCCGACAGCCCCAGCTCGGCGGCCACCGCCAGGCCGGCGACCATGATCGAGGCGCCGATCTGGCCCGCCCGGCCGTGGACGGTGCCGGAGATGATCGGGTCGCCGAGCGTGAGCACGCCCACCAGGGGCGCGATCGTGGCGGTGGCGATGACGTTGACGGTGGACGTCTTGATGCCGCCGAAGACCAGCGGGAGGGCGAGCGGCAGCTCCACGGAGCGCACGACCTGCGCTCCGGACATGCCCATGCCGCGCGCGGCGTCGACCGCGTCGCGGCTGACCTGCCGCACGCCCACGTAGGCGTTGGTGAGGATGGGCGGGATCGCCAGCAGCGCGAGCGCGAGCGTGACGTTCACGAACGCGCTCGTGCGCGGGAAGAAGGCGACGAAGAGGGCGATCAGCGCGACGCTCGGGACCGCGCGGCCCACGTTGGAGACGGAGATGGTCAGGAACGCGCCGCGGCCGGTGTGCCCGAGCCACAGCCCGAGCGGCAGCGCGACGGCGATCGCCAGGCCCATCGCCGCGCCGGTGACCTTCAGGTGCTCGCCGATCAGCCGCCAGTTCTCACCGCCGCCGACCTGCGCGCCGCCGGCCTGCGACTCGCGCGACTGGAAGATGTACTCGATGGCGTCGCCGAACTCGCCCAGGAAGGCCACGGTCGTGCTCATGCCGGCGCCCGCATCCAGGGGGTGATCGCGCGCTGGACGCCCAGGACGAGCAGGTCGAGCGCGACCGCGAGCAGCACTGCGAGCCCGCCCGCCACGAGCACGTTGGAGCGGAAGTTCACGTCGGCGAAGATCGCCTCGCCGAGGCCGCCCGCCCCGGCCAGGAACGCGAGCGCGGCGAGCCCGACGGTCGTCGTCGTGGCGATCCGCAGGCCGGCCATGATCTCCGGCAGCGCCAGCGGCAGCTCGACCCGCCACAGCAGCTGGCGCGGCGTGAGGCCCATGCCGCGGCCGGCGTCCCGCGCGTCGCCCGGGACGTTCTCCAGCCCGGCCATCACGTTGCGGAACAGGATCAGCAGCGTGTAGGCGACGAGCGCGATGATCGCGGTCAGCTTGCCGCGGCCGGTGATCGGCAGCAGCAGGAAGAACACCGCCACGCTGGGGAGCGTGTAGAGGATCCCGGTGACCTGGATGATCGGCGCCGTGAGCCAGCCACGGCGGTGGGCGAGCAGCGCCAGCGAGAAAGCGATCGCGAACCCGATCGCCACCGACACCGCGGTCAGGTAGACGTGCTCCCAGAACGGGGTGACGTAGCGGTCGAAGTTGTCGGCGATCCAGTCGGGGCACACGCCGTTGTCGGCCACGCAGGAGTCCTCGCTGCGGTCGCGCCGCTGGAGCTGCGCGAGGATCATGCGAGGTCAGCCGAGGTCGGGACGTCCTCCGGCGGCGTGGTCGCGATCGCGTGCGCCAGCACCTCGATCGAGAGCACCCCGGCCACCCGGCCCTGTGCGTCGACCACCGGCCCGTACTGGGCCTCGTTGGCCAGCAGGTCGCTCAGCGCGTCGCGCAGCACGTCGTCCAGCTCCACGACCGGCTCGGGGCCCGAGCGCAGCTCGTCGCGCACCCGCTCGCCCGCCAGCCCGCGCTCGGACAGCCAGCCGACGGGCCTCCCGTCGCCGTCGACGAGCAGCGGGTAGGGGACCTCGGACTGCGCCAGCTTCGCCCGCGCCTGCGACGCCGGCTCGCCGGCTCGCACGAGCGGCGCCTTCCACAGATCCACGTCGCGCACGCGCTGGAGCGACAGCCGCTTGAGCGCGCGGTCGGCGCCCACGAAGTCCTCCACGAACGGGTTCGCGGGGTACGTCAGCAGCTCCGCCGGGCTCGCGTACTGGGCGAGGATCCCGCCTTCCTGGAGGATCGCGATCCGGTCGCCCATCTTGATCGCCTCGTCGATGTCGTGCGTGACGAACACGACGGTCTTGCGCAGCTCCGCCTGCAGGCGCAGGAACTCGTTCTGGAGCCGCTCGCGGTTGATCGGGTCGATCGCCCCGAACGGCTCGTCCATCAGCATCAGCGGCGGGTCGGCGGCCAGGGCGCGGGCCACGCCGACGCGCTGGCGCTGGCCGCCCGAGAGCTGGGCGGGATAGCGGCGGGCCATCTCCTGGGGGAGGCCGATCAGCTCCAGCAGCTCGTCCACGCGAGCGGCGGTCCGGCGCCGGTCCCAGCCCAGGAGCCGCGGGACGGTGGCGATGTTCTCGCCGATCGAGCGGTGCGGGAACAGCCCGATCTGCTGGATCACGTAGCCGATGTCGCGCCGCAGGGCGGCCTCGTCGCGCTCGCGCACGCTGCGGCCGCCGACGAGGATGTCGCCGTCCGTGATGTCGGTCATCCGGTTGACCATCCGCATGGCGGTGGTCTTGCCGCAGCCCGACGGGCCGACGAGGACGCAGATCTCGCCCGCCGCGACCTCGAGCGTGAGGCCGTCGACGGCGGGGCGCTCGGCGCCGGGGTAGCGCTTGGTCGCGCCCCGGAACTCCAGCGAAGCTGCCTGACGGGAGGCGGACGGCCCCTCGGGCTGGGCGGTGTTGGGTGTCGTCAAGAGGAGTCCCCGGCGCGATCGGGAAGGCCCGATCCTAACGACTCAGGGGTCAGACCCCTTGAGTCTGGGCGACTCAAGGGGTCTGACCCCCTTTATGTTCGGGCTCAGAGGCCGGCGGCCCGGCGCGCCGCGGCGTGCGCCGCCTGCTCGATCGCGTCGTCCAGCGCAGGCAGCGCGGACGGCGCGATCCCGAGCGCCGTGGCGGTCAGCCAGTCCGCGAACCAGGCGTTCTTGGGAAGCAACGGACCGTGGAGATAGGTGCCCACCACGGTGCCGTGGCGGACGCCCTCGAAGCCGGAGCGCCCGTCGTTGCCGTGGCCGCGCAGCACGCGGCCGAGCGGCTGCACGCCGTCTCCCAGACGCGTGCGGCCGGCGTGGTTCTCGAAGCCGGCGAGCACCTCGCCCCCGGGCAGCTCGATCGCGACGTTGCCGATCAGCCGCGGGCCCTCCTCGCGCACCGTCTCCAGGTCCACGAGGCCGACGCCCGGCAGCCGCTCCTCGCCCATGGCGTAGCCGTGGCCGAGGAGCTGGTAGCCCCCGCAGACCGCGAACACCACGGCGCCCCGCGCGGCGGCGGCGTGCAGCGCGTCCCGCTTGGTCTCGGCCATGTCGCGCGCGCACAGCGCCTGGTCGCGGTCCTGGCCGCCGCCGATGTAGAGGAGGTCGTGGGCGTCCGAGTCGAGCGGGTCGCCCAGACCCACGCCGCGCAGCTCGAACCCGATCCCGCGCCAGGCGCAGCGCCGCTGGAGCAGCAGCAGGTTGCCGCGGTCGGCGTAGATGTTCAGCAGGTCGGGATAGAGCGCGCACACGCGCAGGGTCCGCTCAGCCACGCAGCAGCACCACCCGGGAGCCGACGTGCTCGGGCGTCGCGTCGATATGACGCGCGGGCTCGGGGATCAGGCCCGCGGCCGCGCCCTCGGCCTCGAGCTGCTCGGCGGTCACGGCCGCCAGCACGATCGCGTCCCGCTCGGTCGTGCGGGCGCCGTCCGGCGCGATGGCGTAGCGGAGGCGCTCGATCCGGGCGCCGCCCTCCCGAGGCGAAGCCGGTGGCGAGCCGCCAGGCGAGACAGGGCGGACGGCGGTGGGCTGGGAGACGTACCGCCAGCCGTCCGCTTGGCCGACGTCGGGCGGCGGCATCTCCGCTTCGGCGTCGAAGCCCTCCAGCGCGTCGGCGATGGCGAGCGCGACGAGGCCGCCGGGCCTGACCGCGCGCCGCGCGGAGGCGAAGAAGCCGGCGCGGTCGGGCAGGAGCTGGATCGTCTGCATCGGCACGGCTATGAGGGCGAAGCTGCGGTCGAGATGGAATTCCGCCGCGTCGGCGACGACCGTCTGCACGCCGGGGGCGCGCCGGCGGAGGACGGCCAGCAGCTCTTCGTCATTGTCGAGCGCTACGACCTCGTGCCCGGCGGCCTCGAGGTGCCGTGCCACGCGCCCGGTGCCGGCGCCTACGTCGAGCACGGGGTCGCCGGTGGCGCGCGCCAGCTCGCGCCACAGCTCCAGGTCGGCCGTGTAGCCGCCGCACTCGACGTCGTGCCAGATCACGCGGCTCACCGCCAGTACTCCTGCGCGTGGCCGCGGCGGGCGAGCAGCTCGCGCAGCTCGAGCAGGGCGGTGTACGTGGGGAGGGCGTAGAGCGGGCCGTCACCTTGTGCCAGGGCGGTGTCGAGCGCCTGCTCGAGGTCCTCCACCACGTGCAGCCTTGCCGCGTCCGCCCCCGCGTACTTCAGCCGCAGCGCGAGCTCGGCGGCGCGGGTGCCCGAGCACGTCATCCGGCGCACGCGGGGGGCGAGCAGCTCCCAGTCGGCGTCCCAGACCCAGGAGACGTCGCGCCCGTCCGCCGTGCGGTCGTTGAGCACGCCGAGCAGGTCGAGCTCGCGGCCCTCGAGCGCGAGCGTGCGCAGCACCTCGTTCGCGCCGGCCGGGTTCTTGACCAGCAGGATCGAGGTCGGCCGCCCGTGCAGCTCGATCGTCTCCGCCCGCCCGAAGGCCGGCTCGACCTCTCCCAGCCCGGCCGTGACGTCGTCGAGGCCGACGCCGAGAGTGAGCGCGAGGGCGGCGGCTCCCAGCGCGTTGTAGACGTTGTAGAGGCCGGGGAGGGGCAACTCGATCCGCCGCTCCCCGGCGGGCGCGCGGAGCGTGAAGGCGGCCGAGCGGATGCCGCGCAGCTCGACGGCCTCGGCGACCACGGTCGGGTCCGGCCGGCGGGCGCCGCAGCGCGGGCAGGCGTAGCGCCCGAGGTGGGCGAGATAGGCGGCCTCGTACGCGTAGGCGGCGCCGCAGCGGCGGCAGTGCTTGGAGTCGGACGCGTGCTGGAGCTCGGGCAGCGCGAGGGAGTCGTCCTCGACGCCGTAATAGACGGGCGTGCCGCCCCGCCCCAGGTCGGCGACGAGCGGGTCGTCGGCGTTCAGCACGAGCGCGGTCTCGAGGCCGGCCACGATCTCCGCCCACCGGTCGGCGATGATCTCGAGCTCCCCGTAGCGGTCCAGCTGGTCGCGGAACAGGTTGCCGAGCAGGAGCGCGCGCGGCCGCAGCTCGCTCGCCACCGGGCCGAGCCAGAACTCGTCCACCTCGAACAGCCCCATGTCGCCCCCACGGGGGGCGGCCGCCGCGAGCGCCGCCGCCACGCCGCCGGCCATGTTCGCGCCGGCGCGGTTGTGCACGAGCCGCGTCCCGGCC
>JBOGYU010000093.1:0-12264 GCA_050696935.1 Solirubrobacteraceae bacterium
CTCCGCTGGAGGCGCTCGACCGGGTGGTCGCCGCGGCCTGGCGCGAGCTGGACCGCAATCGCGCCATCGCCCAGGCCACGTCCGAGGGGCTGAGCCCCGCCGCGGTCACCCGCACCCACGAGGCTGCGCACCGGCCGATCCGGGAGCTGGTGGAGCGCGGCCGGGAGGAGGGGGCGTTCCGCACGGACCTGCCGGCGGACTGGCTCGTCACGAGCTGCTTCGCCCTCATGCACGCGTGCGGCGACGAGGTCCGCGCCGGCCGGATGGACCCGGCCGGCGCGCTGGCCGTCCTGACCGCGACGCTGCGGGCCGTGTTCGCCGCGCGCTAGCGCGCCCTGGGGTCGACCATGTCGACGACGAACACGAGCGTCTCGTTCGGCGCGATCACCGGAGGCGAGCCGGCGGC
The DNA here is from genome assembly GCA_050696935.1 of Solirubrobacteraceae bacterium. GTDB lineage: Bacteria > Actinomycetota > Thermoleophilia > Solirubrobacterales > Solirubrobacteraceae > DASSUW01. The sequence continues at coordinate 407 of JBOGYU010000093.1, forward strand.
GCCGTAGCCGAGCTCGGGCGGGATCACCAGCAGCCGCCGGCCGCCATTCTTCATCCCCTCGACGCCCTGGTCCCAGCCGGGGATCACCTGGCCGCCGCCGAGCGGGAACGGGAACGGCTGGCCGCTGTTCCACGAGGCGTCGAACTCCTGGCCGGTCGACCACGAGACGCCGACGTACTGCACGCTGACCGTCGAGCCGGCCTTCGCGGCCCGGCCCTTGCCCTCCACGATGTCCTCCATCACCAGCTCCGCGGGCGGGTCGCCCTGGGGAGCGGGGACCGTGGGCTTGGAGTCCAGGTCCTCGGAGATGCCCTCGGCGAGCACCTCGACGGGATCGTCTTCGGTCGGCGCCGGCGAGGGGGTGGCCGTCTCCTCCGTGGTGGTCGTGCCGCCGCCGGCGGCCGGCTCGTCGTCCTCCCCGCAGGCGGCGAGCCCGAAGGCGAGGATCAGCGTGAGGGCGATCAGCTTGATGCGCATCGCCGGGTCAGTCTAGGCCGCGGGTCGACCGGCTCGCTCTCCAGCGCGAGGACGGCGAACACGCACTCGTGCACGCGCCAGCCGCAGGTCGCCGACGTCGTCCACCGGCCACACGTTGCGGCGGTAGGCGTCGGTGTAGCGGTCGACGTGCTCGGCGCGGCGGCGCTGGCGGTCGAGCAGCCCGTCGAGGTCCAGGCTGCGCCCGGCCGCGCGCTCGAGCACGCCGACCGTGGCCGCGAGGCCGGCCAGCGCGCCGGCGCCGACCGCGGCGTACTGGCGCCGGATCAGGTCCATCGCCTTGGCCGACCACGGCAGCAGCTCGCAGTCCAGCACCAGCCATCCCGTGCCGAGCTCGTCCCACAGGCCGCTCGCGGCGATGGCGGCACGGAGTCGGTCGGGACCGCCCCGGCCTGCGCGGGCGAGCGGAAGAACGGCCGGCCGGTGCGCGTGTACACCGCTCCGGTCTCGCCGCTCCGGACCCCGAAGCGCTGCTCGGCGGTCGCGGCGTCCCGGCACACGACGGCGACCGCGCGCGAGCCCATGTGCTTCTCCTGGCAGACGACGCTCGCGACCCCCTGGGAGCGATACTCGGCGAACGCGTCCTCGGGGTGCTCGAGCAGGTCCGGCCGCGCCGACGTCGCGTCAGCCGCGTCTGCACGATCCGCTTGCCCCGCGACGTCCTCGACGTCGAGGGGGAAAGGGAGGCCGGTCCGGCGAGGGGGCTGGGCGCACCGGCTCGTAGTCTGTGCGGCTGGCGGGGACCGACACGGGCGCGCTCCGGCCAGCGCAGCGCCGTCAGCCCCCGCCGAACACGCACCCGGTCAGGGGTAGATAACGCGTTGCAGCAACGCGTTATCTCCATCACGTCGGTGTCAAGGCCGTCGTTTCTCCCCGTGCGGCGGCGCGAGCCTCAGACCAGGCGTCACCCCTTTCCCGGCCGCGCTGAGGGAGCCGGCAGCTCTCGACCCCCTCAGTGAGCGGGACGCGCATGGTGAAGCAGCCGGACCGGGACAGCCGCTTCTCCGCCGAAACCAGAAGCGCGCTGCGCGTCGGCAGAGACTGCTGCGGTTCGTCCGGAGCACGCGTGTGCGGAGCCTTATCCGGGACGCTCGTTTGCAGCGTGGAAGCAGCAGTGCTCAGCGAAGAGCCGGATAGTCGGCGTTACTGCCGCTTCCGATCTCTGCCCCTCCCGTTCGCGAATACGTGCAGCTCGGTGCGACGAAGAACGAGCGCAACGGTCGCTACTTGGTCCCGATGCCGATGTTGACCGGGTTGGTGAGGACGGCCGGGCCGCTCCCCCCGGAGCGCTCGCGGACCATGCCGTCGAGCGCCTCCTGGACCGATGTTGTCTGCTCCTCCGTGAGGTCGAGCTCGGCGAGGATCTCTCCCGCGATCGGATTGCTGTTCACGAGCCAGTCCCACAGCTGCTGTCCGGACCGGAACTGATGGCGCTGGGTGATCGTCTCGACGCGGATGTCGTTCAGACCTGCTGCGGCCAGCTCGTCGCGGAGCCTCCGCGGGTCCTGGAGCTGGAAGGGCAAGGGCGGAGGGTCCATCGGGGGCCCCGTGAAGCCGCGGACGGCGGCCTGGATGGCGCCGACGAAGAAGGCGAAGAATTCGACTCTCTCCGGGGCGCCCAACACGGTCATCAGCACCCGCCCCCCGGGTCGTGTGACGCGGGCCAGCTCGCTCACCCCGCGCGGCATGTCCGGAAGGAGCATCACGCCGAACTGCGACCCGGAGACGTCGAAGGTGTCGTCGTCGAGCTCGAGGGCGTGCCCGTCCAGGACCCGGGTCTCGAGCTCGAGCCCTTCCGCACGCGCGCGTGCCTCGAGCCGCTCGAGCATGGCCCGGGAGAGGTCCGTCGCCAGCACCCGGGCGCCGAGGCGCGCCGCAGGGATGCTGAGCGCACCGCTGCCCGCAGCTACGTCCAGGAACCGCATTCCCGGACGCAGATCGGCGCGGCGCAGGCCCTGGCTCCCCACCCACATGTGGCTGGGGGTGACGAACTCGTCATAGCCCGGCGCGATCCTGTCCCACGCCTCGCGCGTCCGTTGAAGCTCCTGCGTGATCATGGCTTCCTCCTTCGCTTCGAGGGTCAGGCCCGTGCGAGCACGGCGCTCAGGGCCTCCAGGAACGCCGCCGGCTGCTCGACGGCCGGGTCGTCGGCGGCGTTCTCGATCACATGCAGCGGCCAGCCGTAGCGGGCGCTCGCCGCCTCGGCGACGCTCAGCGCAGCCGCGAGGTCGTGGCGCCCCCAGATCAGACTGGTGGGAACGGCAATCCGGGCCAGATCGGCGGGTGGGATCGCCGGCACCCCAAGCTCCGGCATCAGGGTGTGGAGCGCGGCCGCCAAGCCCGGGTGCGGGCGCGGTCGAGGGCGTACGCCGCGAGCGGCTCCCAGCCGGCTCCCATCTGCTCGCGCAGCCCGTCCAGATCGACCATGCAGAGCCCGAAGAGGCGGTCCCGGGTTCGCTCGCTCGGCTCGGCGAGGAAGTCACCCAGGGCGTGCCCGAACTCCGGTGCCGGCTCGAACGGACTGAGGCCCAGCGAATCGACGAGCACAAGGCGGCTGAGCCCGTCGCGCTGATCGCTGGCGAACCGGGCAGCGATCGCGCCGCCGAGCAGGTGCCCGACCAGCGCCGGCGGCGACGCGCACGTGGCCTCGATCAGCTCGCCGAGCCAGGCCAGGACGCGGTCGGCGTCAAGGGTGCCGTCGGAGAACTGCGAGGCGCCGTGTCCCGGTAGGTCCGGGGCGACCACGCGATGGGTCGTCGAAAGCTGCGGGATGACCCGCAGCCAGGTGGCGGCGAACTCTCCCGCCCCGTGCAGGAGGACGACCGGCGGGCCGTCGCCGGCCTCGAGCACGGCGGTCGAGACGCCGGCCAGCCGCAGCCGACGCTCCGCGACGGGCATCGCCGCCAGCAGCCGCTGTCTCGCATCATCGCCTGTGAGCGCCGGGCCGTGTCCCGCCTCGCTCATTCGTTCGCTCGCTCTCATTGCGGCCGACGATAGGAGCGGCGACGAGGCCGCGCATCGGCTGAACGGTCCAGCTTCGCCCCGGCGCCGGAATGCGTAATTCCATCCACGAGCCGGTGTTCAGAGGAGCTCGTGTTCGTATGCGTAGGCCGTCGCGGCCGCGCGGGAGGAAACGCGGAGCTTGGCGAAGATGTTGCTCACGTGCCTGTGGACCGTCTTCTCGCTGAGGACGAGCTCGGCGGCGATGATCTTGTTGGTCTCGCCGGCGGCGACCAGGCGCAGCACCTGGAGCTCCCGCGGCGTCAGCCCGTGAGTCTCGCCAGCCGGGGTGATGCGGGCGAGTGAGTCGACGCGGGCCAGCTCGGGCGCGGCTCCCAGCTCTGCGAAGGCACGGCGCGCCGCTTCCAGCTCCATCGCCGCCGCGTCCTCGTCCCCCAGCGCGCGGCAAGCGAGCCCGACCAGCACCCGGGCCCGCGCCGCCTCATACGGCGCCTCGAGTTCGTGCCAGATCCGCCACGCGCGGCGCAGCACGACCAGCGCCCCCACGGCTTCGCCGCGGGCCAGGTCGACCGCTCCGCGGGCGTGAGCGACCATCGCAGCCAACACGTCGCTCCGGTAGCCCGCCGCGATCTCCTCGAGCTCGCCGCAGGCGCCAAGCGCCTCCTCGACCTCGCCGACCGCGAGCATGATCTCGACGTCGGCCGACAGCAGCCTCGGGCGCTTCGGCCACTCGCCGGTCTCAGCGAGCGCGCGCCGGATCGCCGCCACCGCCGCGTCGGTGTTGCCCTGCGCCAGGCGCAAGAGGGACAGGCCAGGTTGCGGCTCCCACCCGCGCTGGCCCGCCTCCCGGTAGGCGTCCTCGGCTGCCGCGAACTCCCCCCGCAGGCGATGGATCTCCGCCTGCCGGTAGATTGCCTCGGCAGCTGCGGGCTCGTTCTTGCTCCGCATGGAGCGCTCCTCGGCCCGCTGCGCCTCATCCAGGGCGTCCCCCCAGGTGCCCCGCAGCTCCAGGACCTCGGCCCGATGCACGCGGCAGCGCCCGGTGAAGGCGACCATCTCGGGCTGCTTGGCGCACCACTCGCTCAGCGCGGCGGTCCACTCCTGGGCGCGGCGCAGCTCGTACGCGGCCTGGCAGCCGAGGATCACGCCGCAGTAGACCAGCCCGCTCGGTATCGGCGAAAGCTCACCCGTGGTCACGCCCACCATCGCCTCGTCGAGCAGCCGCAAACCTTCAACGACTCTGCCCTGCGTGACCAGGAAGACGCCCTGGTCCATTCGGGCGAGGGCAGGCAGGTCCGGGTCGGCAAAGCGCTCGCCGATCTCGGCCGCCGCGGCCGCGGTCGCAATTGCCCCATCGACGTCACCGCTTGCCTTGCGCTCAAACATGATCGGCAGCAGCAGATAGCCCTGCTCGACGCACTCGCGGCCCTCGCGCTCAACGAGCCGCTGGGCGCGACCCAGCCACCCGCTCGCCTGGCCGATCTCTCCCGCAGCGAAAAGCTGGATCGCGAGCCAGATCGCGCAACGCGCGGCGCGCATCGCCTCGCCGGAGCTCAGATGCGCCCGATGGCCACGTTCCAGGGCGCGGAGATAATCCGCCTCGCGGCCGACCATATAGGCCGAGGTGGCCAGCAGCTCCAGGTCCCGCGCTCCCAGCGGAGTGCTGTGATGGGCAGCTGACAGCGACTCGTAGGCCGCCAGCCACGCGCGGCTCGAGTACCGCTCACGGCCCCGCTCCAGCGCATCGACGACATCCATCAGCGCTGATTATCTTCGCCAACCGCGCCTGCCCGGCGGCGATCAGCCGAGACTCGTGGGCCGTCCGCCGGAGCGCCGCATTCTCAGCAACGAGCGGTAGCGCCAGTCCGGGCCGAGCAGCTCTGTCGAGCTTCGTCCAATGCAGTCACGCGACGGCTCATGAGCGGCGTGATCGCTGTGCGCCGACAGCGGGCGCTGGCAGTGTCCCGTTAGAGGATCCTTCAGCGGGACGTTCGCCGAGTCCGTGCGTGGGGAGCCTTGCCGTCTTTCTGGGCTGTGTGGTCGTCGCCTTTTCGCGGTTCCAGGTTGGGATGAACGCCCGCCGTGAGACCTTGTGACTCGGCGACGCGGTGGAGCAGCGAGATGAGCTGCGCGCGCTCTGACGCGTTGAGGGCAGTCAGCAGCTCGGCCTCGTCCTCTTCTGCGACGCGCTGGAGTTCGGCCAGCAGCTGGCGGCCCTGGGGAGTCAGGTAGAGCGTGTACGCGCGCCGGTCGACGGGGTCGCGGCGCCGCTCGGCGAGCCCGCGATGCTCGAGGTCGTCAACGAGTGCGACCACGGCGCTGCGGTGGATCCCCAGCGCTCTGCTCAGTGCCTGCTGGGACTGGCCCTCGTTTGCCGCGAGGTGGCTGAGCATCCCGAAGTGGCGCGGGTGGAGGTCGAGGGGGGCGAGGCGCTCGGCGAAGCGCCGATGCCTGTGCGTGCCCAACTGCACCAGCAGGAAGCCGGCACGACGGCTCAGCGCCCGCGCCGGGGCTGCCTGCACGCTGGTGGGATCTCGGGGCACGCTGCCGATGGTATCGTGCGCGCTATACTGTTTATGCTATAAACAGTTCAAAGACAGCGTACTTGGAGGGAGGAGCGGAATGACCACGGTCAGCGTGCGCTACATCACCGATGACGTCGACGCCGCGGTCGACTTCTACGTCGAGCGACTCGGCTTCAGCGTCGAGATGCCGGCAGGACCCGGCTTTGCGGTGCTCTCGCGAGGCGACTTGCGGCTGCTGCTCAATCGGCCCGGGGCAGGCGGCGCGGGACAGCCGATGCCCGAGGGCCGTCGTCCCGAGCCCGGGGGCTGGAATCGCATCCAGATCGAGGTCTCAAACCTCGAGCGCGAGGTTGAGTCGTTGCGCGAGGGCGGGGCCAGCTTCCGTAACGACATCGTCACGGGGCGGGGCGGCAGCCAGATCCTGGTCGAGGACCCCTCGGGCAACCCGATCGAGCTCTTCCAGCCCGCCGGCGCCTGAGCACTGGTCCATCGAACCCGGACTCTGAAAGGAGCTCAAACGATGCCATCCGTGCCGAACCTCACCACCAGCGTCCTGCTGCGCAGCGAGGAGACCGGCGGCCACGTGTCCGTGACCGAGATCGCGGTCCCGCCGCACAGCGCCGGCCCCCCGCTGCACACGCACGACTTCGACGAAGCCTTCTACATGCTTGAGGGCGAGCTGATCTTCCAAGTCGACGACGCCCTCGTCACCAAGGGCGCGGGCGAGCTCTCCTTCGCCGCGCGCAACGTAGCCCACACGCTGGCCAACCACAGCGACGCCCCCGCGCGCTACGTGCTCGTCTGCACGCCCGCGGGCTTCGAGCGCCACTGGGCGCGCATCGCCGCCGAGGCGGCCGGGGTCGAGCCGCCGCAGTGGGCGCTGCAGCCGATCCCCGAGGTCACGGTCGTCGGCCCGCAGATCGCGGCGCAGGCGTGACGCCGCGGCTCGCGGGCGTTCGAAACCGGAGGCGCTGGCAGTGGCGAAGCCCGACTTCTACGTCGCTCCCTCCGCGTGCGAGCGAGTGTCTCGCTGCTCAAGGGCCAGGCGCTCGCAACGGACGACCTGCGAGCGCGCCGTCCTACCGCGCGCGCACTCCTGCTTGCCCAGCGGGAGCAGTCGCCAGGAGTGGCCGGTCCGGCGCAGCTGTTGCTCGTCCCAGGCGGGCGTGTCGACGGCCGAGCGGAGGCGCTCGCAACCACGCGCGAGCGGGCGCCTCGCCCCCGCGAAACCGCCGGCGGCTCAGCCGACGATCATCTTCTCCTCGACGATCACCATGCCGGTGCGTTCCATGTCGAGGAAGCTCGTTGCGTCCTCGACGGCCGCCGCCATCTCCGGCGATTCAAGGGCCGCCTCCATGACCTCCTGACTCTCGAACCAAAGCTCACCAATCCCGTCGCAGATCGGCTCACCGGGCGCGGAGACGACGTGATTCTGACGCCACGCCCTCAGTCCCGGAAGCTTCTCGACGATCGAGGTGTGCTGCTCGCCGGCCCACGCTTGTAGGCACTGCTCCCGCGTCGTATCGGCGCAACGCTGCACGACGAATATCACCTTGGCCATCACTACTCCGTCCTTGCCGACGCCGGATCCAGCGCATCGGCATGTTGATCGGGTTGGTGCACTCGACAGGAACCTAGATTGAGCTCGCCGCCGCGACTTCGACGGATCAGACCAACTTGAGAGCCACGCCGCGATGGCTCAACTGAGCCATCGCCGCCGGCGCGTCAGAGCAGCTGATGGCGGGCCGCGAGCGTCGCGGCAGCCGCTCGGGAGGAAACGTCCAGCTTCCTGAGGATGTTGGCGACGTGGCGACGCACGGTGTGCTCGCTGAGCAGAAGGGCATCCGCGATGCGCCTGTTGCTAAGTCCCTCGGCGACCAGCCGCAGGACCTCGAGCTCGCGCCCCGAGAGGCCGAACGTTGCCTCGCCACCGCGCCTGCGCTTGCTGGCTGGCTCGCCCAGTTCCGCCAACAGCGCCGCCGCCCGCCGCGCCTTCAGTGTGGAGCCGATCGAGGTTAGGGCCCCGTGCGCCCTGCGCGCCTCCGCGACGGCTTGGTCATGGCGGCCGAGCTCGGCGAGAACGCGGACGAGCTCCAACCGAACCTGCGCCGCCTCGAACGGCACGCGAGTGCGCTCGAAGACTTCGAGCGCACTCTCCAGGTAGCTGCGACTTGCCTCGTGCTCGCCCGCTGCGCTCGCGAGTACGCCCTGGGCGAACGCTGCCGATGCCCGAACTGGAGCCGTGCCTACCGAATCGGCGATCGCTTGGGCCTCGGCAGCTGCTGCCCGGCCACTGTCGATCAGACCGAGGGCTGAGTCCGCGCGGACGGCCAGCTCCAACGCCGTCGCCCGGTCGGTGCGATTCTCCTCCGGCATCCGCCTGAGCGCTCGCTTGATGAGATCGCGCGCCTCAGCTGCCTCGTCCTGGTCCAGTGCGACGGCGGCGAGCCCCATCAATGCGTGCGGATCGAAGTCGACCGGCGCCAGTAGACGCGTCGCCTCCTCGAGGCGTCCCTGCCGCCGGCGCAGCTCGGCGAGCCGGATCTGGCCATGCACCGCGTCGCCGGGGCGAGTCGCCTCGAGCACGCGCGTGGCCTGCTCGAGTTCGGTCTCGGCCTCGGCCCACGCGCCCTGCCACATCAGCACCGAGGCGTGGTGCGTGCGGCAGGTGGCGAAGAGCGACGCCCACTTGACCTCGCGACAGAACTCTTGCACCTTGTTGCACCACTGAACTGCGCGGTCGTAATCGTGTACCCGCTCACAGGCATAGATCAGATAGCAGCAGGTGGCGCCGATCGCGTTCGGGACGCTCATCTCCCCGCCGACCGCGGCTGCGGTCGCCTCATCGAGCTGCGCCAGGCCCGCAGCGGTCTCGCCTGCGGTCACCAGCGCGAGGCCTTCCAAGCCGAGGCCGGTCATCTCGATGTCGATATCACCAAGCGAACGGCCAAGATCCGCGGCTTGGGCGCCGAGCCCACGAGCGCCGGCCGGGTCATTCCCGGCGATCAGCAGGATCTGGCCCTCCCAGATCGAGAGCCAGCCGTGCTCCGGGCTCGGGGGCAGCCCCTCGAGCAGCCGGTGGGCGCGACGGAACCAACCATTGCCGATCGCGGCCTCCGCTCGGAACTGGTAGTGGTCGATGCCCAGCAGCGTGGCCAGGCGGGCCGCGGAACGCTGGTCGCCACGTTTCCGGTACAGCGCATACGAGCGCTCCCGCGCCCAGAACATGGTCGCGGCGTCATCCAGCCACCACGCGGCAAGGCCCAGGCCCTCGAGGCTTTCGGCGCTTGTTCCCGCGGCCAGAGCGCCTTCGAAGCAGGTGCGCGCGTGTGCCCAGTCGGTGCGCTCGAGCGCCTCCCAGCCCGAGCTGAGTAGCGCCTGCTGCGAGGCTGTCGCCTTGATCGATGCCAATCGACGTGCCGGATTTCGACGGGGACCGCCATCGTACTCTCGGACCCCACTCTCCCACCGACCAGCCATGGTGCGCCATCCACGCTTCTGCTTGCTTCCTGTGTGAGCGAGCCTGCCGGCAAACGAGTCGCACACGCTCGCTCGGACGAACCGCAGCAGTCGCCGCTGGCGGTCGGCTCGCGTCCGCCTCGGCCGAACTGCGCAGTCTGGCTGACGGGTGGCGACGGGCCTGGGAGGGCGGCCGTGGGTCGTCGGGGAAGCACCGTACCTTCAATCGGTTGACGGGAGCGGGTTGCGCGCGGAGCGGGTTGTGGCGCCGTCCGGCCGGGTGGGCTGGACCGTCCTGGACGCGAACGGCGGCGCGGTGGCGCCGGTGGAGGCGTTCTGCGCTGCCGCTTCGCGTGCGAGGCGTCACCGAACACGCTGCGCGCCTACGCGCATGATCTGAAGCCGTTCTTCGGCTTCTTGGCGGAGCGGGCGCACTCGTGGCCCAAGGCGTCGGCGGAGCTGGGCGAGTGCGTGGGCATGCAGTGTCACGACGAGGGCGGCGAGCGTCAGCAGCGAGGCGGCCGCCACGACCAGCCATAGCGCGGCCTCTCCTGGCGCGAGCTCGAGCGCGTCCACGGCGCGGGCGAGCGCGAAGATCGCGCCGCCGCCGTACACCAGCGCCGTACATCCCGCCGCGACCCACTGCCGCGGCGACGCCCGCCCGCGCCAGATCACCCACGCCGCCAACGGGGCGGCGATGAGCAGCACGAGCGCGGCGAGGAAGATCGACGGCCGGAACAGCTACAGGTCCAGCGCCAGCACCAACGCGAAGACCACGGCCGCCCCGCCCATCAGCCCCACATCGACGACCCGGCGCAGTCCCACGGTGTGACGGTGCCCGAGGCGGCCGGAGCGACACGCCCGCGGCTCTCACGCCGCCGTTGCCAGACGCCGCCGGTTGCGAGTGCCGAAGTTCTCCGTCTGGCTGTGGCAATTCGGGCACAGGAGCTGCAGGTTCTGGAGCCGGTTGTCGTGCCCGTCGCCGTTGATATGGTGCAGCGCCAGTCCAAGCGGCCGGCCGAGCCACTCGCGGATGCCGCAGATCTCACACTCGTTCGGCTTCAGCCCGGCGGCGAGGATGCGGACCTTGAGGTTGCGCCGCCCGCGCCGGGCGCCGTCGACGAGCAGCTCGTCGAGCGGGAGGGCCATCGGGCGGGCGACCACCGCGCCGCGCCGGCGAGCCTCGTTCCAGGTGGCGCGCGAGAAGCCGAACCGTTCCTGGCACTCGCGGACCGAATGGCCGTCGTCGTAGAACCGCTGCACCTCGTGCCAGTCGTAGCGGCGACCGGCTCGCTCGTCGATCGGCCGCCCGAGCCGGCGGAAGTGATACGCGACCGTCGACCTCGCGATGCCGAGCTCCCTGGCGATCTGGCCTCCGCTCAACCCCTGGGCGAGAAGCGCCGCGACCGCCAGCCTCGTCGACATAGAACACATGTTCGCATTCGACGCGGACGGAAGCGGTTACACTGGACCGCTCGTTGCGGGATGGTGTAACGGCAGCACGCCTCGCTCTGGACGAGGTAGTTGGGGTTCGAATCCCTGTCCCGCAGTCGGTGGGCGACTCGGTGGGCGCGGCGGCCGGATGATCGATTTCGCATCCGCCGGATCGCGCGCTACTCTCCGCCGGGCGGCGGCTTGTGAGGGTGCCGCAGGCAGGGATCAGGCGTATGCCAGACGGCGGGAACGGATCGATACAGCTGCTCGAGGCGGACCCCGAGCTCGCTCGGGGGCTGGATCCCCGGCGCGTCCGCGAGGTCTCTCAGCGCCTCTTCGCGCGCGTCGTCGAGATCCCGCGGGGGCCGTGGAGCCCCGGCCGCGCGCTGACCGGCGGCAGCCAGCCGATCGGGCTGCTCGTACTCGAGGGGCTGCTCGTGCGGGAGGCCACCGTCGGCGACCATCCGTCGGCCGAGCTGCTCGGTCCCGGCGATCTCCTGCGCGCCTGGGACGACCGCGACGCCGAGGTGCTGCTGCCCCGCAGCGTGCGCTGGAGCGCGCTGTCCAGCGCGCGGGTGGCGGTGATCGACCATGCGCTCGCCGTGCGCGCCGCGCAGTGGCCGGAGATCTTCGCCTCGCTCGTGGAGCGCGCCGCCCGGCGCGCCGAGCGGCTCGTGATCATGCAGGCCATCGGCCACCTCACGCGCGTCGACGACCGGCTGCTCGCGCTGCTGTGGTGCCTCGCCGAGCGGTGGGGGCGCGTCGTCCCCGACGGCGTGCTCGTGGGCCTGCGCCTCCCCCACCGGACGCTGGCCGGCATGGTCGGCGCCCGCCGCCCGTCCGTGACCACGGCACTCGGCCAGCTCATGGCCCGTGGGGACATCGAGCGCCGCTCGGACGGCGGCTGGATCCTCCGCGGGCAGCCGCCCGCCGGCCTCGCGCCTGCCACCGGCGCGCTGCAGCAGGTCCAGCGCGGCGTCGGCG
>JBOGYU010000094.1:0-12221 GCA_050696935.1 Solirubrobacteraceae bacterium
GTCAGACTTCCCATGACCGTTCATCTCGGGCTTGCGGCCTTGGCCTTCCCCTCGCGGCCCGCCGCAGGCAAACGCCACTGGCGGGCGATCATGGGACCTCCCGGTTCTCGCGCATGGAGATTCCGTGGTCGCGGTAGGGACGGGCCTTCGCTTCTAAGGGCTCGGCCCGCCCCCCGCACAGATCCCAGCGTGCGGAACTACCGCACTGGGCTCCTGGCTTGGATACGAACGTCGAAGCGCTGGCTAGGCCAAGGGTGCGTGATCCGGGCGGGCGGGAGCCATCGTTGCGCAAGGCGGTGCATCCGCTCCCAATCCAGGCTGGTGCGCTGGCTGCGGCGCCGCAGCGCCTGATACCAGTGCCGGGTCGCCTGGTGGCGGAAGGCGTTGACCGCCTCGATGTTGCCGGGCACGGCGTAGTAGTTGAGATGGCCTCGAACCACGCTGCCGAGCCACTGGCCTTGGTCGGGGATGGGCAGGTGCATGCGCCGCCGACACTCGGTCTTGACCTTGTGCAGCTTTGCTCGCAACCGCTTTCGGTCGGTGATCCGCTTGAGCTGAAAGCGTCCGGTCCTGGTCTTCCCGCAAATGTGCGTGAAGCCGAGGAACTGGAAGGTCTCAGGCTTGCCCAGACCCCGCTTCTGTCGTCGCTCGGCGGCGAACCGGCCGAACTCGATCAGTCGCGTCTTCTCGGCCGCCAGCTCCAGACCGAACTCCGCAAGCCTGCTGCGAAGATCGGCCAGGAACCGCTCAGCGTCATCCCCGTACTCGAAGCCGACCACGTAATCGTCAGCGAAGCGCACGATGACCACGTCACCGCGCGCGTGCCGCCGCCACTGGTCGGCCCACAGGTCGAACACGTAACGGAGGTAGACGTTTGAGAGCAGCGGCGAAACCGATGCCCCCTGCGCCGCTCCCTCCAGCGTCTCCGACCACTCCCCGTCCTCGATCACTCCTGCCGTCAACCACTTGCGGATCAGCCGCAACACGCGCCGATCCGCGATCCTGTGCTCGAGGAACTTCAGCAGCCACCCGTGGTCGATGGCGTCATAGAACCCACGAATGTCCGCGTCGAGCACGAAGTTCACCTTCTTCCGCTCGATCCCGACCGCGAGCGCGTCCAACGCGTGATGCGGTGAGCGCCCGGGCCGAAACCCGTACGAGAAGCCGAGAAAGTCCGTCTCGTAAACGGCGTTGACCACCTCGACGACGGCACGCTGAAGGAGCTTGTCCTCCAGCGCGGCAACGCCCAACGGCCGCTGCCGCCCGTCCGCCTTCGGGATGTACACCCGCCGCGACGGTCTCGCCCGGTAGCTCCCGCGATGAACCCGCGCATGGAGGTCCTTGAGGTTGTCCTCAAGCTCCAGCCCGTACTCATGCCACGTCACGCCATCCACCCCCGGCGCGGCCTTCGGCCGAAGCGCGAAATACGCCGCCCGCAGGCGATCGACGTCAACGTGATGCAGGAGCGCGGTGAACCGCACCTCCTTGTCCTGCCTTGCGACTCGGCGCACGCGCTCCAGCGCGCTCGGCACGCTCAAGCCGGCTCTGGGTCCGGGGCGTGGTTTGCTGGTCGCGTTCTCCTTGCCCAGGCCGCTTCCCTCCCCCGCCTCCGCCGCCAGAGACCCGGCCTTGTTCGGCGGGCTCACAGGTACTACCGGCCTGTCCGACTTCTCATGACCGTGCATCCCAGGATTACGGCCTTGGCCTTCCCCGAGCGGCCCGCACTGCCATCACCACGGCGGGCGGCCATGAGATCTCCCGGTTCTCGGCATGAAGAGATCACACGCGTGCTCGGGTTCTCCGACCCCGCGGGACCCGCCGGCCACTCGCGATAGCGCGACCAGCGGTATTGCCTTCCACGTGCATGAGCGCGTCGGCATCCCGAACAAGAACCATTTCGAGGCTCAACCCCCCGGCCCGCGTGCACCCCTGCCAACGCTTCGCTGCGCCCTCGCGGGACGCCAACGCATGACTCGGGGCCACCGTGACTCGCTAGATCTTCGATGTAGGACTCTCTCATTCCCTTCTTCATGCCGGTTGTCCGGCGCTTTCCATGCACAGGTTCTTCGACCGCGCGGGGTCCGCTGACAGCTCGCGATAACGCGGCCAGCGATGTTGCCTTCCGCCAACTACAACGGCGTCGGCACCCACGCAACATTGATTTCGCGGATCAATAGCCCAGCCTGCACGTACCCCTGTCAACGCTTCACCGACGCCCTCACGAACGCCGACGCATGACTCGGGGCCACCGTGGATCGCTACTCCTTCAATGTCGGGCTCTCTCATCCCTTTCTCCATGCCGGTTTATCCCGGCGATTCCGTAGTTCCAGTTCGGGTGGAAGTCGTCGCCGTGGAGGTTGACTGCTTGGATCTGGTCGTCGGGGACGCGGATCTTGTCGGGGTAGCTGCCGTCGTCGAGGCGGGCGTAGACCTCCAGGCCGGTGCTGGTCGTGGTCGCGGCGATCAGGTTGATGACCGTTTGCAGGCTGTGCAGCGGCTTGCCGCGCCAGTTGATCGTGATGTAGCTGAACAGGCGGTGCTCGATCCGGTTCCACTTGCTGGTGCCGGGCGGGAAGTGGCAGACCCCGATCTCCAGGCCCGTCTCGTCGGCGAGCGCTTGCAGCTCGACCTTCCACAGGCGCAGGCGGTTGCCGTTTGAGCCGCCGCAGTCGGCGGTGATCTGCAGCCTGGTCGCGTTCGGGTAGCGGTCGCGGCCGAGGTGCTGCCACCAGCTGCGGATCGAGTTGACCGCGAACTGGGCGGTGTCATGGTCGATCCCAACGTTGACCCAGCCCTGGTTGGCGGCGATGTCGTAGACGCCGTAGGGAATCGCCTTGCCCAGCTGCTTGTCCTTGAAGTCATGCACGCGAACCGGTTCGGGCTGGCCTTTGGGGCGCCACTCGCGCCCGGCGTTCTTGAAATCCCCGACCAGCTCCTTCTTCTTGGTGTCGACCGAGATCACCGGCTGCCCGGCGGCGATCGCTGCCTTCGCGACCGTGTTGATGTGCGCGAACTGCGCGTCGCGGTCCGGATGCGACGTCCCCTCTCGGGTCTTGACGTTGGCCTGCAGGCTGTAGCCGAGCAGCCGCAGCAGCTTCGCGACCGTCACGTACTGAACGTCATGATCAAGCTCGCGCAGCGCGCCGGCCAGTTGGCGCACGCTCTTGGACGTCCACAGCAACAGCGACTCCGGATCGCCGCGAGAACTCTCGCTCACCAGCCGCTCGAGATCCTCCAGCAACGTCGGATCGGCGTCACTCAGCGCGTGACGACCGCCTCCGGGCCGCCGCACGCGACCAGCGTCCAGCCGCTCGCCGGACTGAAGCTCGGCGATCCCCTTGCGAATCGTCGGCACCGAGATCCCGGTCGCCCGCGCCGTCGCCGCGATCCCGCCACGCCCGATCGCACGGGCCTCACTGGCCGCCCACAACCGGCGCTGGCGCTCATTCAGCTCGCCCGCCAGCGCCCGGAACTTCTCCCCGATCGCGACCTCATCGACCACGCACCCAGATTCGACCCCGAAACCAGCAACCCTGCAACCTTATTTATGAACGAGTCCTTAGCGGCGCCCCCCGTTGTCAGCGGCGCGGGAGGCCCAGCGGCCCGGCAGCCCCACCCCGCCGCCGATGTAAGCAGCGCGAACGAAGGGCCGCTGGCGCCCGAGCTCCGCGACGTCGCTGTCAAGCAGGCAGGTCCCGGGAGCGAGATCCTGTCGCGGCTGTGCGTCGTCATGGCATTGCTACGCCAGCTGGGAGGCGACGGCGAGGCCGAGCTTCTTGATCGGCACGCGCGTGGAGCGCCCGAGGCCGGACAGCGAGAACGTGCCTGAGTCGAGCATCGTCTTGAGCTGCAGGTCGGCGGGCACCGCTACGCGCTGTGATAGCCGCTGGTGGCTGAACTGGCGCTCGGTGGCCGCAAGGCCCGCGCTGCCCTCGACCTTGTTGAGCACCAGCGTCGCGTTCTCGAGGCGCAGGTGGCTGAGCGCGATCTGGACCTTCGTGTTGGTGATCCACTCCGGCGTGGTAACGACGACGACCTGGTCGGCGTGCTCGACGGCGAAGGTCGCGATCGGCGCGGTCACGCCGGTGCCGAGGTCGAGCAGGATCACCTCGTAGAAGCGGCGCAGGAACGCCAGCAGCTCGCCGTAGAGCTCGGGCGTCATCTGGGCCATCACCGCAGGATCGGGCGGCGCCGCCAGCAGGTGAAGGCCGCTGGGCAGCCGCGACACATACGGGCGCAGCTCGCCGGGCGAACCGATCTGCTCCTTCTCGCGCAGCAGGTCGACGAGCGACAGCGGCGCCCGCGTCCGGTCGGGCGCGAGGTCCGCGAGCGTGCCGAAGTCCGGATTGAGGTCGACGGCCAGCGCCCGCAGCCGCAGGTGGCCGGCGAGCACGTTCCCCGCGAGGAACGTGCTCGTGGTCTTGCCGCAGCCGCCCTTCGGCGAAAGCGTCGCCACGACGTTGGTGCGCGACACGCCGGGCAGCCGGCGCAGGCTGCTCTCGAGCTGGGCCTCCTCGCGCTCGCCGGAACTCATGAGCACGGCGCGCAGCTGATCGCGCAGGCGAGTGAGCAGTGTGTTGGGCACCGGCTTGCCGTCGACGATCAGCAGGTCGTAGAACTCGTCGCGCCGCGGCTGGCGCGAGGGTTCGGCGGCTGCCGCCGACGGCGCCGTGGCGGGGAGGAGTTCGGCCGGAGGGTCGAAGTCTGTGAAGCCCATGGCCGGCGTCACATCTTCAGCGTCTGGCCAGGGAAGATCAGGTCCGGGTTCCCGGTCCCGATGCGCTGTCGGTTGAGTTCCCACAGCCGGGTGACCTCCTGTGCGGTTGCAGTGGCGGTGGCGTCCGGGCCGAGGTGACGCCCGGCGATTCGCCACAGCGAGTCGCCCGGGCGCACCCGGTAGGTGGCGGACGACTCGGTCTCGTCGCGCTTGGCGCGGCGTGCGGCCGTGTCCGAGCCGGTGGCCGTCGCGTCGGCGACGAGCAGCTCGCTGTCGTGGGCCGCGCGCCCGGCGGGATCGGTGCTGCGGTCCCGGTCCCGCGGGTCGCGCGCTCCGCCGCGCTCGTCGCGCGCGTTCCCGCCCGACTTCGATGAGGAGCGACCGTCGGACCTGGAAGCACGGTGTGGCGCGGAGCCGCCGGGGTGGCGAGCGCCGCCGGCCTGGTCGCTGGCAGGCGTCGCCGGGGAACCGGGGCTTGAGGCGCCGTTGCCCGTATCCGATTGAGCTTGCGACGGCGACGGCGACGGCGCTTCTGGCCCGTTGTGCTGCTCGGGCGCTGGTGCGGCGGCCGGGCCTGGCGCCTCCGCGGGGCGATCCGGCGCGTCCGGGCGCCCTGCGGGGGCGCTGGCGCGGGGAGGCTCGGCGGCAGGCGCGGGCTGGACGGTGGCCGCGTCACCGGATTCGGGCGATCCGCCGTTCCCAGGCCGGGCGGCTGGACCGGAGTCGGAGGCTCCATCGCGCGGCGCGACATCGACCGAGCCGGAGTCGGTCTCCCGCCCGCGCTCGCTCGGGAGAGAGCCGCTGCCCGACTCTTGTCCGCGCGCGTCCCCTAACTCCGGCCCGGCGCCGGGGTCGCCGTCGACCGGCGCGGCCCCGCCGTCGCCGCCTGCGACGTCGGACACCTGCGGGGGCGGTGGGGACTCCGGAGCCGGCACGGCGACGCCCTGACCATCCGCTGCCGCGACGGCCCCTGGCGCCACGGCGCTGGCGGCCAACACGGCCGCGGTCATCGCCGCACAGGCGCGAGGTGGCACCAGCGATGCGCTCGGCAGCGGGCCGTGGACCCGCTCCGCGCGGCACAGAGGACAGTCGCGACGGAACTCCAGGGGGCTTACGGCGAGATCGTGTCGCTCGAGATGCGCTTGCAGCGATGACATCGGCTCGGAGGACTCCTGGAAGCGTGGATTTGCGCGCGTGCCGCTCACCCGTCTTGGTTGCCGACGGCCGCTCCCCAGCCCCGTCAATTTGACCGCCGCTGACGATCAGTGCACGAGCTCCGCTGGACTTGGCCGCCGGACTGCCCTGAGCTCAGTCGGTCCCAGATCGGCGGCGCAGCGCGCACAGGCGAAGCGAGCGTGCCCGTCGCGATCGAGGGCCACGAGCCCGTCACCGATCCGCAGCAGCACGAGCTCGTCGTCGGGCGGACGCAGCGCGTCCAGGTCGACCGCGCGCCCGAGCCGGTTCGCGCGAATGCGCGCGCGTAGAACCGCGGTGCGCTCCTCGTCGACCGCCCCGTCGGATGCGAGGGCCACCCCGTAGAAGCGCTCGGCCGCTCCGGCGGACGTGTAGCCATCGGCCACGTCACGCGCCACTGCAGCGGGCTCGCGGATCAGCGGGTCGCCGTAGCCGGCGCCGCCACTGGACCACCCCTCGTAGACGTCGCCGGGACGGAGCACGAGGTCCTTCTCATTCGGAGCGAGGATCCGGCGCTCGGCCAGGTCGTCGGGTCTCGGCAGCTCGCCGCGAGCCATCCGATCGCGCACGTCGGTCCGCTCCCGGACAGAGAGGAAATTCGGGATGCCGGGGTAGCCGCCGCTCACGCCGAGCGCCGTCGGCGAGGCCATTCCGCAGCACGAGACGTTCAGGACGATCGCCTCCGTGCCGTGCGGCGTCCACGCCGCTGTCGGTCCGGCGCCACTCTGGTAGCGGCCGAGGCCCTGCCCGTCGCGCAGCTCGCCGCGCTGCAGGTAGAGCACCGGGCTGCGCAGCTCGACCTCCTCGACGTTGGGCGCGAGGTGGTAGGGCCCCCAGTACACGCCGCCGGTGTGCACGCCGTCGCGGAACGCCTGGGCGCCCATCGTGCCGAGGTACCAGTCGAGGATGACCGTGCTGTACTCCTCGCCGCGCTGGTCGGCCCCGTCCAGCGAGGTCACCGGCCATTGCGACAGCCCGGTGGGCGCGGTGAGGTCGCCCCGCAGCTCGTCGTCGCAGGCCATCATGCCGGCCACCGCGTTGTTGGCCAGTGAGACCGTCGCGAGGGCGCCGAGCGCGCCGCCGTTGGAGACCGCCGCCGGGTAGCTCGCGGAGAGGATCGTGCCGGGGGCCGGCTCGAAGCGCAGGTGCCGCGCGGCGCCGCCGACGGCGAACAGGCTGTCGTGACAGAGCAGGGGGCCGACCACGGCGAGGATCGCCCCGCGCCAGCCGGCGTAGGTCAGGTTGAGTGCTCCCACCGAGGGCTCGGTGCCCGCGTCGGAGAACATCAGCGTGTCGCCCTTCTTGCTCATGCTCAGCTCGCAGCGATAGGCGCCGCGGTCGCCGGGATGTGCCACCTCGAGGTAGAGGCGCTCGCGCCACGTCCCGTCCGGAACGCGGGCGAGCTTGTCGAGGAAGCGCCGCTCCGAGTCGACCTTGCGCATGACGGCCTTGACCGTGCCCGGGCCGTTGCGGCGCACGAGCCCGAGGATGCGATCGCGCGCGACGACATTGCCCGCGATCACCGCGCGCAGGTCGAGTGCGACGAGATCCGGGGTAGCGTCTCGTCGAACACCGAGGTCGCGTCGGGGCACCAGCCCCCCGGCGTGGGGCCGCCGACGTCGACGAAGTGCAGCGTGTTGCCCACCCAGCAGAACAGCCCGCCTTCCCAGAACACGGGGCACACGGTCATCGCGTCGGACTGATGGGTCGTCCCGATCCACGGGTCGTTGTGGAGGAATATCTCGCCTTCGTGGATCCCGGGATTCGCGCTGCGGTGCTCGAGGATCCACTTGACGCTCAGATCCTGCATCCCGGCGTGGAACTGGAGTAGGGCCCGAAGAACAGGTAGTCGCCGCGCTCGTCCAGGATGCACCGGTTGAAGTCCTGGCCGAACATCGCGATCGGCGAGCCGGAGACCTTGACGATCGTCTGGCCGTGCCCCTCGTTGACGTGCCACAGGTTGTGGCGGATGACCTCGAAGGTGACGGGGTCGACGGCGGCGAGCTCTCCGTCCCACAGCCGCAGGTCGGGCGAGATCTCGAGCTCCTCGCCGGGGATGTAGGACTCGCTGACGCCGTCCATGACGTGCCCGTCGATGACGACCTCGCTCATAGGGCAACCTCTCGGCGCAGCTCGAAGTTGCCAAGCTCGTCGGCGGACGCGTGCTGGTCGGGATGGACGACGAGCGTGGTGTCGGGGAACTCGACGATCGCCGGGCCCGCCACCTCTGCGCCGGGCGCGAGATCGCCACCGCGGTAGACCGGCGTCTGCGCGCGCGCGCCGAGCTCGGCCCAGAAGACCTCGCGCGCCTCACGGGGCCCGAGCGCGCCGCTGCTCCGAGCGGCGCGGGTCGGGAGCCCTGGCTTGGGCAGGCGACCGATCGCGTCGACGCGGACGGCGGTCACCTCGACGCCGGCGGCGCGGTACCCGGCGCCCTCGCCGTACAGCGCGGCGTAGCGATCCTCGAAGGCCTCGATCAGCGCCTCCACGGCGGCCGCGTCGATCTCGCGCTCCTCCCAGTCCACCACGACCTCGTTGACCTGTGCGCGGTAGCGCATCCCCACGTGCCAGCGGAACGTGCGGTCGCCGGGGGCGATGCCCTGCCCGGCGAGCCAGCGCTCCCCGGTGGCCTCGAGCTCGCGCAGGCGGTCCGGCCAGCGCAGCCGGCGCGCACGGCATGTCGAGCATCTCGCTGCGCTCGAGCACCTGCAGGAGGTCGCACGAGGCGGCGCCGAACGCCGACCACAGCGAGGAGGAGTCGCCAAGCGGCACGAGGATCCGCTCGGCGCCGAGCTCGGCGCCCAACACGCCGGCATGGAGCGGGCCGGCTCCACCGTAGGCGTAAAGCGCGAAGTCCGAGGGGTCGAAGCCGCGCCGGTGTCGACGACGTGACGGCCGCGCTGGGTCGGCTGGCCGCCCGGGTGCCGACCGTCGCGGTGAAGCTCGGCGCTGAAGGCGCGGTGGCGTGCCGCGGCGGCGAGGTCGTCCGCGCCGTCCCCCCTGCGGCCGGCGTCGTCGACACGACCGGCGCCGGGGACGCGTTCGGAGCAGGGCTGCTCGGCGGCCGCCCGCTGGCCGACGCGCTCCGCCTCCCCGTCGCCTGCGCCACGCTCTCCACCCGCGCCGCCGGCGGCACCGACGCCCAGCCGACGCTCGAGGACGCCGTCGCCGCGGCCGGGCTCTGACCTATCTATCCATCCGCCCTGGGTGAGCTCGTAAACATGGTCAGCCCGAGGTTCCACGTCGTCGGTGCTGGGTGGCCGCTCGCCAGCGGGAAGCGGCCTCGCGGGCGAGGCGCGTGAGGGCGGCGCCAGCTTCGCCAGGGCCGGTGATGCTCAGGCTGGGTTTCCTTTGAGGATCGAGAGCCCTCCGTCGACGAACAGCGACGAGCCGGTGACCCAGGACGCGTCGTCCGAAGCCAGGTAGAGCGCGGCACCGGCCACGTCGTCGGGCGTCCCGATCCGGCCCATCGGATGTTGGCGCTCGAACGCCGCCATCGTCTCGTCCGGTTCGGGCACGTTCTCGAGATACGCACGAAGGATCGCGGTGTCGACGGTACCCGGGACCAACGCGTTGACCCGGATTGCCGGCGCGAGCTCGACGGCCATCGCTCTCGTCAGCGCCAGCACACCGCCCTTCGATGCGCTGTACGCTGCCAGATCGGGGTAGCCGAGCACGCCGCTGGGCGACGCCGTGTTGATCACGCTGCCCGCCCCGCCGGCCCGAAGGGCCGGTATCGCGGCGCGCGTCGCAAGGAAGACGCCGCGGAGGTTGACCGCGATCGTCCGATCCCACTCCTCGGTCGTCTGATCCTGCAGTGAGCGAGTCGGCATCACTCCGGCGTTGTTGACTAGCACGTTAAGGGAACCGAATCGTTCGACGGCCTCGGCGACCGCGGCGGCGTTGCCGTCCTCGGACGCCACGTCGACGACTCGGAAGCCTGCGGTCCCGCCGCCGGCGATGATGCCACGCACAGCCGCCTCCCCGGCGTCGGCGTCCGAGTCGGTGAGAAGTACGGCCGCACCCTCACGAGCAAAGCGGGCAGCGATGGCCAAGCCGATGCCGGATGCGCCGCCAGTGACGATCGCCGCCTTGGTATCGAGTCTCGAGCTGGAGGTTTCACGCATCAGATGGTGACTACCCATCCAGTGCGACGACTGTCACCGGCGCCGCCCGTGACAAGCGCGCGATGGCCGGGCAGCGGGGGCGCACAGCTAGCGTCGGACATCGTCTGCGACGGCGGTGATGTTGTCCAGCTCGGACGCGGTGGGCATGCCCTCCCAGTCGCCGGGGGTGGCGACGACGAAGGCCGCGGTCGCGGCCGCCCGGGCGAGCGCGTGGCGCGGCGGCCGACCGTCGTTCAGGGCGGAGAGGAAGCCGGCGACGAACGCGTCGCCGGCGCCGACGGGGTCTGCGACGCTCACGGGCAGCGCCGCCTGCTCGCAGATCTCGCCGTCGAGGCATGCAAGCGCGCCGTCGGCCCCGCGCTTGAGGATCGCGTGGCGTGGGCCCAGTTCGGCCAGCTGCGCGGCCCCGCCACCGTCGACGGGGGTGTTAAGCAGCAGCCTCGCTTCGGCGTCGGTGGCGAACAGGATGTCGGCGCTCGCCGCCAGCTGCCGCAGCACCTCGCGGGCGTCGGCGCCGTCCCACGGCAGCGTCCGGAGGTTGACGTCGAAGGAGACGGTGACGCTGGCGGACTTGGCCAGATCCATGGCGTGCTGGACCGCTGCCCGAGCGTCGTCGCCCAGGGCCGGAGTGATGCCTGTGACGTGCAGGATCCGCGCGGCGCGCACCAGCTGGGGGTCGATGTCGTCCGGTCGCAGCCGGGATCCGGCGCTGCCGGAGCGGTTGTAGTGGACGCTGGTGTGGCCGCGGGTCCGGCGCTCTTTGATCATCAGGCCGGTCGGGGCCGAGGGGTCGGTGCGCGCGTGGGAGATGTCGATCGCCTCGGCGCGCAGCTCGCGGAGCACGAGGCGGCCGAGCTCGTCGTCGCCTACGCGCCCGATCCAGGCGGCGTTGCCGCCCAGGCGCGTGAACCCGATCGCGACGTTGGACTCAGCGCCGCCGATGCCGAGGGTCATCTCGCGCGCATGGCGCAGTGGGCCCGGGTGGGCGGCGCTGATGAGCGCCATCGTCTCCCCCAGCGTGACGAGGTCGGTCATCGCGTGAGCGAGAGCCTCTGTCCGGGGCGCAGCACCCAGGCGGTCGCCTCGGGGGCGCGGTCGGCAAGCTCGCGGACGAAGTCGTCCGGGTCGGCGGTGTTGCCGACCACGCCGTCGAAGTGACACGGGATCGCGTTCGGGACGCCGGTCTCGACGATCAGCGCGGCGGCTTCGGCGGCGTTCATGTTGCCGAGGATGCGCTGGCGCTCGCGGACGGTGTCGCGTCCGTTGATCGGCAGGATCGCCACGTCGGGCCGCAGGTCGCGCAGCTGGCGCTCGAGCCCCGGATACCAGACCGTGTCGCCCGCGTGGTAGACGCGCCAGCCGGACAGCTCGATCGCGTAGCCGAGCGCACGGTGGCGGCCCGCGTCATCAGCCAGAAGCGGTAGCCGCCGAAACTGCCGGGGTCGAGATCGTGCGCGGCGGCGAGCGGCCGCACCCCGATGTGCTCGAGCGGCTCGTCGGCGCGTGCGGCGAGGATGCGATCGGCAGCCACGCCGATCGCCCGGATGGCGTCCGCGGCGGGCGCCGGCACGACGAAGCGGGCGGCCGGGCAGCGGGCAGCGATCGCCGCGACGGTCGGCCCGTCGAGGTGGTCCAGGTGCTCGTGGGTGACGCAGACCAGGTCGGCGCCTACCACGTCCTGCGAGCGCAGCAACGAGGGGGCGGCCCGCAGGACCCGGGTCGGATCGCCGGGCGAGCCGCCAGCAGGCGGATCGGACAGCCACGGGTCAACGAGCACCAGCGCCTCCGCGCCGCGCAGCGCGAAGCCGGCCTGCCCGAGCCCCCAGATGTGCAGCGCGCCCGGATGGGGCAGCTCGTTCGCGATCCGGCGTCCGAGATCGGT
Organism: Solirubrobacteraceae bacterium; assembly: GCA_050696935.1. GTDB lineage: Bacteria > Actinomycetota > Thermoleophilia > Solirubrobacterales > Solirubrobacteraceae > DASSUW01. The sequence continues at coordinate 11,921 of JBOGYU010000094.1, forward strand.
CATGCGCCGGCGGCCTCGGCGGCGTTGACGAACGTTCGCGCGCGGCACGCGAGCTCGCTCAGCGATCCTCCCTGCGCCGCATCGCCGAGCAGCGGCCCTCCGACCCCCACGGCAATCGCGCCGGCCCGCAGGAAGCGGTCCACGTCGGCGAGCTCGATGCCACCCGTGGGCAGCAGGGGGATGTGGGCCAGCGGGGCGCGTAGGTGCTCGAGATAGCGGGGGCCGACTGTGGCGGCGGGGAACAGCTTGACGGCGGCCGCGCCGGCGCGCCACGCCGCCATGACCTCGGTCGCCGTCAGGG
>JBOGYU010000095.1:0-12216 GCA_050696935.1 Solirubrobacteraceae bacterium
CACCGCCCTCGATCGCGGCAGGCCCTCGGCGGCGCCTGACGGGCGCGAACCCTAACCTCAGCGGTGAGGTCGAAGCTCGAGATGACGTCGACGCAGCCGGAGAGGGTCCTCGGCGAGGGCCAGGTTCTCGCGCAGACCGAGTCGATCTGCCCGCGCTGCACGACGGTGCTCGATGCCGAGGTCATCGTCCGCGGGGGGCGGGCGGTCCTGACCCGCACCTGCCCTGCTCATGGCCGGTTCGAGGCGCTCGTCTACGGCGACGCGGCCCGCTATGTCGAGATCCAGCGCTTCAACAAGCCGGGTGAAGAGCCGCTCGAGCGCCAGACGAGAGCGGCTCGCGGCTGCCCACACGACTGTGGCATCTGTCCGGAGCACGCCCAGCACACCTGCCTCGGGATCATCGAGGTCAACACCGCCTGCAACCTCGACTGCCCGATCTGCTTCGCCGAGTCGGGAAGCGGACCGCAGGAGCACGGCTACTCGCTCAGCCTCGAGCAGGTCGAGTCGATGCTCGACGCCTTCGTCCGCGCCGAGGGCGAGCCCGAGTCGGTGCAGCTCTCCGGCGGCGAGCCCTCGATCCACCCGCGGATCCTCGACATGCTCACGGCGGCCAGGAGGCGCGGGATCAAGCTCGTGATGCTGAACACCAACGGCATTCGCCTCGCCCGGGACCCGCGCTTCGCCCCTGCGCTCGCCCAGCTGGGCGTGCACGTCTACCTCCAGTTCGATGGCTTCGACGAGAGCACTCAGCAGGCGATCCGCGGAAAGGCGCTCACCGAGGAGAAGCTGCGCGCCCTCGAGCGCTGCGCCGAAGCCGGCGTCAGCGTCTCCCTGGCGGCGGCGATCGAGCGCGACGTGAACGAGCACGAGGTGGGGCCGATCATCCGCTTCGGCGTCTCGCACCCGGCGGTCACCGGGGTCTTCTTCCAGCCCGTCACCCACTCCGGGCGCTTTCGGGCCGACGCAGACCCGCTCGAGAAGCTCACCAACTCCGATGTCATCGAGGCGATCTGCGCGCAGCTCTCCGAATGGTTCCGGCACGACGACTTCGTGCCCGTTCCCTGCTGCTCACCCTCCTGCCGCTCGGCGACGTTCGCCCTCTACGACGGCTCCGACCTCGTGCCCCTGCCGCGGCTGGTGCCGGTCGAGGGCTACCTCGACTACGTCACCAACCGGGCGCTCCCGGACCTCGAGGTCCGCGCGGCGCTCGAGGGCCTGTGGTCGGCGAAGGCCGCCGGGGGCTCGGGGCCGGTCGCCGAGCGCCTCGAATGCGTCGCCTGCGCGACCGCGATGCCGGCCGAGCTGCGAGAGGTCGCTGCGCGCGGCTTCATGGTCGTGATCCAGGACTTCCAGGACCCATACACGCTGGACCTGCGGAAGCTGCGCAAGTGCTGCGTCTCGGAGATCGTCCCCGACGGCCGCCTGATCCCCTTCTGCGCGTACAACTCCGTCGGCTATCGCGAGCAGGTGCGGCTCCAGGCGTCGATGAACGGAGGAGCAGGTGGAAACTGAGCGCTCCCCGCTGGGCCCCATCCTCGACGCGCTCCCGGACCCCGAGCGGGCGCAGGGAGCCTGCTGCGCGGCGTTGTACGAGAACGCCGCCGTCCGATGGCTGCTCGGAGGGGAGCTGCACCCGGGCGGCGCGGCGACGACGCGGCGGGCATTCGAGTTGATCGGGCTCGCTCCCGGTGACCGCGTGCTCGACGTCGGCTGCGGCGGCGGCGACTCCGTCCTGCTCGCTGCCTCCGAGCGCGGCGCGAAGGGCGTCGGCCTCGACCTCGGCGCGGCGGCGATCGCCGGCGCGCAAGCCGCGGCCAGGGCTCAGCACCTCGACGGCAGCGCAGAGTTCGTCCGCGCCGATGCCGGCGCCGTTCCCTTTTCGGCCGGCAGCTTCGACGCCGTGCTTGCAGAGTGCGCTCTCTCGACCTTTGCCGACAAGGACGGCGCAGTGGCCGAGATGCGGCGAGTGGTTCGGGGCGGCGGCCGGGTCGCGATCTCCGACGTGGTGGTGGATCACAGGCGCCTTCCCGACCGGCTGCGGGGGCCGCTCGCGAGCCTCGCCTGCGTGGGTTCCGCGCTCGACGTCAGGGGCTACGAGACGCTCCTCGCGAGCGCCGGCCTGCGCCTGCGAGCCGTCGAGCGCTGCGACGCCGCCGCAGCCCGGTTGGCCGAGCGGGTCGAGGATCGGCTGCGAGGAGCGCGGCTGCTCGGCTTCGACGGGCTGGACGGCGCGATCGAGCTGGCGGGTCTTGCGCGCTCCGCGCTCGCCGCCGGCACGCTCGGCTATGCCGTCCTCGCCGCCGCCGGCTGACATGGCCTGGATCGCAGCCGGCGTCCTCGGAGTGCTCCTGATCTCGTCGGTGCTCGGGATGCTCCTGCTGCTCGCGATGGGGCGGCTCCACGTCGACCTCGGGTGGGGCCGCAGCCTTCACGAGCTCGGCCCGATCACGCTCCGGATCGCAGCTCCTCGCCACCTCGTCTTCGAGATCCTGAGCGCCCCGTATCTCGGGCGCACGCCGCGTGGCTCGGGGATCGAAGTGATCGCTCGCGGCGATGCCCTCGTCGTCGCCGCCCACCACACCGACGTCCACTTCTACACCGCGCGCACCGTCGAGGTGGTCGAGTTCGAGCCCCCGTCGCGGGTCGGCTTCAAGCACATCACGGGACCCGTGCCGCACGCGGTCGAGCAGTTCGCCTTGGAGGAGGCCGATGACGGCACCGAGCTCCTCTACAGCGGCGAGCTCGGGATCGACTTCTTCGTCCTCGGCCGGATCGCCGGCCGTCGCTGGGTCCGGCCTCAATGGGAGCGCGTCGTCCGCGAGCACCTCGAGGACCTCAAGCAGCGGGCGGAGCGGCGAGCCGTCCGTGGGGCATAGACTTCCGCGCCGGGTGGACTTCAAGCTCGAGCTGATCCCGGTCCCGGTGACCGACGTCGACCGTGCGAAGGCGTTCTACGCGGAGCAGGCCGGCTTCGCCGTCGACAACGACGTGACGGTCAAGGAAGGGCTGCGCTTCATCCAGCTGACGCCTCCGGGCTCGGGCTGCTCGGTCTCGATCGGCGAGGGGATCACGGAGATGGAGCCGGGGTCGCTCGAGGGTCTTCAACTGGTGGTGGACGACGTCGAGGCGGCCCGGGACGAGCTCTCGGGCCGCGGGGTCGAGGTCTCCGAGGTCCAGGACTTCCCATGGGGCAGGTTCGTGTTCTTCAGCGACCCCGACGGCAACGGTTGGGCCGTCCAGCAGATCCCCGACTACGGCGAGGGACGCACCCAGCCCGAGGGCCTCTAGCCGAGACTTGACAGGCAAGTATCCACTTGCCTATCGTTCGGGCGGTGGGTGACGTCTTCAAGGCCCTGGCGGATCCCACGAGACGCAAGATCCTCGACGAGCTGGCCGAGCGGAACGGGCAGACGCTGTTCGAGATCTGCTCGCGGCTGGCGAACAAGCACCAGCTCGGCTCATCGCGGCAGGCGATCTCCCAGCACCTCGACGTGCTCGAGCGCGCCGGCCTGATCGAGTCGCGCAGGGAGGGCCGTTACAAGTTCCACGACCTCGACACCGGACCGCTCGAGCGCATCGCCGCGCGCTGGCTCGAGCGCGGTCGATCGGAGGAGAGATGAAGATCAATCTGACGAGCGTCCTCGTCGACGACCAGGCCAAGGCGCTGGCGTTCTACACCGACGTGCTCGGCTTCGTGAAGAAGGCCGACATCCCGCTCGGCGAGCACAGCTGGCTGACCGTGGTGTCACCCGATGACCCCGACGGCCCCGAGCTGCTCCTCGAGCCTGACGCCCATCCGGCGGCTCCCCCGTTCAAGGAGGCGCTCGTGCGCGACGGCATCCCGTTCACCTCGTTCGCCGTCGAGGACGTCGAACGGGAGTTCGAGCGTCTCACCGGCCTCGGAGTCCGCTTCACCCAGGAGCCGACCCGGATGGGACAGGTGACGACCGCCGTGCTGGACGACACCTGCGGCAACCTCATCCAGATCGCCGCGGGTTCCTGACATGGACGAGCCGCTCATCATCAACGTCGCCGACGCGCCGGCGCGCAGCCACCCTCGCCGGGCGACCCTGATCACGTTCGAGCCCGACGACGAGCCATGGCCGGACACGGGCGTGAACGTCCAGGTCATGCAGCCGGGGCAGCCCAACTGCCGGTATCACTCCGAGCCGGTGCAGGAGGACTTCCTGGTGCTGTATGGAGAGTGCATCGTGATCCTCGACGGCGAGGAACGGCCGCTTCGACAGTGGGACTTCGTGCACTGCCCAGCCGGAACGGACCACGTGTTCGTGGGAGCCGGCGACGGGCCGTGCGCCGTGCTGATGATCGGGTCCAGGCGCGAGGACGCCGCCCACTACCCCGTCAACGACGTGGCGGCGAAGTACGACGCGTCCGTGACGAAGGCCACGGACGAGCCGGCGGAGGCGTACGCGGACTGGCGACGGGAGCCGTGGCGCCCGACGCGAAATCCGTGGCCGCTCCGGTGACCGCGGCCAGTCAGCCCGCCAGCTCGCGCGCCACCCGCGGGATCGCCGAGAAGTCGTCCTTGGACAGGCATGCGGCGATCCCCGCGCGCGAGGCTCGCTCGAGCACGTGGTCGTCGACGAGCGCGGAGCACAACAGGATCCGCTGATCGGGGCGGCGCGCCAGGATCATCGGCGCCGCCTCGAACCCGTCCACGACCGGCATCAGCGCGTCGAGCACGACCACGTCCGGATCGACCGCGTCGATCGAGTCCAGCGCGGCCTGCGCCCCGTCGGCCTCACCGGCGATCACCACCTCGTCCCCCGCGTCCTCGACGACGGCGCGGATGAGGTAGCGCACGGCGGCGTGGTCGTCGACGATCATCAGGCGCACCGGCACGGCACGTCCACCGTACAAGCAGGGGGCCGACCGGACGAAGGCCCTGGCAATCGTTACGGTCGCCATGGATGGCGACCGTCCAAATCAGGGGGCCGACCGGACGAAGGCCCTGGCAATAATCTTCAGCCCATGCCATCCCACGACGTGCTGATCATCGGCGCCGGGCTCGCGGGCCAGCGCGCCGCGCTCGCGGCGGCCAAAGCGGGCGCGACGGTGGCCATCATGTCCAAGGTCCACCCCGTCCGGTCGCACTCCAACGCGGCCGCCGGCGGCATCAACGCCGCGCTGAACCCGGACGACTCGTGGGAGTCGCACGCGTTCGACACCGTCAAGGGCTCGGACTACCTCGGCGACCAGGACGCGATCGAGGTCATGTGCCGGGAGGCGCCGGACGAGGTGCTGTGGCTGGAGCACTCGGGCGTGACCTTCCACCGCGGCCCCACCGGCCACCTCGGCACCCGGGCGTTCGGCGGCGCCTCCGCGGCGCGCACGTACTACGTGGCCGACATCACCGGCCAGGCGCTCCTGCACGTGCTCTACGAGCAGCTGATGAAGCACCACGAGCAGGTCGACCGCTACGAGGAGTGGTTCGTGACCGCCCTCGTCCAGGACGACGACGGCGACTGCTGCGGCGCGGTGGCGCGCAACATCCGCGACGGCGCGATGGAGCTGTTCGCCGCCAAGGCGGTCATCCAGGCCTCCGGCGGCGCCGGCCAGTGCTTCAAGCCCACCACCAACGCGCTCATCTGCACTGGCGACGGCATCGCCCAGAGCTATCGCATCGGCGCCCCGCTGATGGACATGGAGATGATCCAGTACCACCCGACCACGCTGGCCGGGAACGGGATCCTGATCACGGAGGGCGCCCGCGGCGAGGGCGCCCACCTCTACAACGCCGAGGGCGAGCGCTTCATGGAGAAGTACGCGCCCAACAAGATGGAGCTCGCCTCGCGCGACGTGGTCTCGCGCGCCGAGCAGACCGAGATCAACGAGGGGCGCGGGTACCCCGACGGCACGGTCGCGCTGGATATCACGAAGGTGCCGCGCAAGCGCACGCTCGAGGCCCTGCGCGAGATCGTGAACATCGGGCGCGACTTCGCGGGCGTGGACATCACGCGCGAGCCGATCCACATCCGCCCCGGCTGCCACTACATCATGGGCGGCGTCAAGACCGACGTCTGGGGCGCCACGCCGATCCCCGGGCTCTACGCGGCCGGCGAGGTCGCCTGCGTGTCGGTCCACGGCGGCAACCGCCTGGGCGCCAACAGCCTCCTCGACACCCTCATCTTCGGCCGCCGCTCCGGCGAGCACGCCGCCAGGCGCGCGCTCGGAATGCCGATGCCGGCGCCGTCCCTCGCCGCCCTCAACGCCGAGGAGCAGGCGATCCGCGACATCCTCTCGCGCCAGGACGGCGGCGGGCGCCGGATCTCCGCGATCAAGGACGAGCTCGGCACGATGATGAACGAGAAGTGCGCCGTCTTCCGCGACCAGGAGGGGCTCACCTACGCGCAGGAGACGATCGCGCGCCTCAAGGCGGACGCCGCGGTGGCGTGCATCGACGACCGCGGGACGATCTTCAACCAGGACGTGCTCGGCGCGATCGAGCTCGGGTACATGCTCGACTGTGCGGAGTGCATCGTCGTGGGGGCGCTGGAGCGCCAGGAGTCGCGCGGGGCCCAGTTCCGGCTGGACTTCCCCAAGCGCGACGACGACGAGTGGCTCAAGCACATCAACCTGTCCGTCGACGGCAGCGGCCCGCCCAGGGTGACCTACTCGCCGGTGACCCTCACCAAGTGGGAGCCGGAGGAGCGCAAGTACTGACACATGGCTGAATACACACTGAGAATCCGCCGGTACTCGCCGGAGTCCGGCGAGGCGGCCCACTGGGACGACTTCAAGATCGACCTCGACGGCCACCGCTCGGTGCTCGACGGGATCCTCCAGGCGCGCGACACGACGGACGGCTCGATCGGCATCCGCTGCTCGTGCCGCGCCGCGATCTGCGGCTCCTGCGGCGTGCGCATCAACGGCAAGCCGATGCTCGCCTGCCACACGCACCTCGACAAGGCGGCCGAGACGGCGCCCGACGGCGCGATCGTGGTCGAGCCGATGGGCAACATGCCGGTGCTCAAGGACCTGATCGTGGATATGGACGCGGTCCACTGGAAGAAGATGGAGCGCGTCACGCCGTGGCTGCTGCCGGAAGGCGACCCGCCCGAGCGCGAGTACATCGTCCCGCCCGAGTCGATGATCGACGTCACGCAGACGATGGCCTGCATCCAGTGCGGCGCCTGCGTGTCGGACTGCCTGTCGATGGAGGTCGACCCGCTGTTCATCGGCCCGGCCGCGCTCGCCAAGGCCTACCGCTTCGTGGGCGACCCACGCGACGGCAAGCAGTTCGAGCGCCTGAAGGACCTCTCGGAGGACCCGCACGGCATCTATGACTGCACGCACTGCTTCAACTGCATCGAGGCGTGCCCGAAGGGCGTCGCGCCGATGAGCCAGATCATGCGGCTGCGGCGGATCGCGAGCGACGACCACGAGATCGAGGACCGCAACAACGGCTACCGGCACGAGCACGCCTTCGTCAAGAACATCGAGAAGAACGGCCTGCTGCACGAGGCGGACCTGCTGCCGGACTCCTACGGCGGCAAGTTCCATCCCCGCGCGGTGCCGGAACTGCTCTCCTCCCTGCCCGCGATCGTGAAGGCGCTCCAGCGCCGCAAGGTGACGCCGCAGAAGGCGCTCCTGCACCCGCACAAGGCCGACAAGGAGGTCAAGCGCATCTTCGAACGCGTGCACGACCGCGACGACCGCTACGAGCTCAACCTCTACGTCGTGGGCTACGAGGACGAGGAGCCCGGCGCCGGGCACGCCGACGCCGCCGGGAGCCAGCTGCCCGCGGAGAGGAGCCCGAACCAGTGAAGGTCGCCTACTGGCCCGGCTGCGTGAGCCGCGGCTTCACTCCCGAGCTGCACGGCTCGATGGCGAGGATCGCCCCGCTGCTGGGCATCGAGCTCGTAGAACTCGACCGCGCCGCCTGCTGCGGCGCCGGCGTGATCGCGGAGCACAACCAGGAGCTGGCGGACACCCTCAACGCCCGTACGTTCGCGCTCGCGCAGCGGGAGATGGAGCGCGGCGCGGAGCTGATGATGAACATCTGCTCGACGTGCCAGGGCGCCCAGAGCGAGTGCCAGGAGCGCCTGGACGCCAACGCCGAGTACCGCGAGCACGTCAACGAGACGCTGTCCAGCGAGGGGCTGAGCTACCGGCGCGGCGTGGTCAACAAGCACCTGCTGTGGCTGATGGTGGAGGAGATCGGGCTCGACGCGGTGGCGGCGAAGGTCAAGCGGCCGCTGACCGACCTGCGGGTGGGCCCGTTCTACGGCTGCTACATCGTCCGGCCCACCGACCGGCTGGGCATCTCGCGCGCGAACCCGCGCGACACCTACCTGCACCAGCTGATCGAGGCGCTGGGCGGCACGGTCGTCGACTACGCCGGCCAGTACAAGTGCTGCGGCTTCCCGATCATCACGATGAACAAGGAGGCGTCGCTGGCGCAGGCGGGCCGGCACCTGGGCGACGCGGTGGACGCCGACGCCGACTGCCTGGTCACACCCTGCCCGCTCTGCCACCTCAATCTCGACCTCCAGCAGCCGCTGGCCGAGAAGGTGGTCGGGCGCGAGCTGGCGATGCCGGTGCTGCACCTGCCGCAGCTCGTCGGGCTCGCACTGGGGCTCGAGCCGAAGGAGCTCGGGATGGGCAAGCACGTCGTGAAGCCGACGTCGGTGATCGATTGGTCGACCTCCGTGGTCGCGGGAATCTAGTCTCGCCTGCCAGCCGACAGGACGTCGTCGGTCGGCTTCGGCGACGTACCTTGCGCAGTACGAGGTGACCGTGGTCCCCGTCTCGGACGTGGATCGCTCCAAGGAGGTCTACGCCGAGAAGCTCGGCTTCAACGTGGACGTCGACCATCGCGCGGGCGAGAGCTTCCGCGTCGTGCAGCTGACGCCGCCGGGATCGGCGTGCTCGATCACGATCGGCACGGGGATCTCGTCGGTGGCGCCGGGCTCCTACGAAGGGATGCACCTGGTGGTCACCGACGTCGAGGCAGCGCGCGCCGGGGCGCTGAGAACGAGAAGAGGGCCCTTGCGGGCCCTCTTTGTTCGCTCGTAGGCGTACCCCGATCCGTCCCAGGAAGATCTGCTCCCGGTGGGTGCCCTGTCCCGGGGCAACCCTAACGTCGAACTACACGCGTGTCGGAACGTGCACCAAATTTCGCTCGTGCAGGACCTCGGCGATCTGCACGGCGTTGGTCGCGGCCCCCTTGAGCAGGTTGTCGGAGACCACCCACATCTGCAGCCCGCGCTCGTGGGAGGGGTCGCGGCGGAGGCGGCCGACGAAGACCTCGTCGCTCCCCGCGGCCTGGAGCGCGGTCGGGTAGGGATCGGCGAGGGTGAGCCCGGGGGCGTTCTCGAGCAGTTCGCGGGCCTCCTCGGGAGAGAGCGGCTCGCGGGTCTGGAGGTTCACCGACTCCGAGTGGCAGTTGCGCACGGGCACGCGGGCGCAGGTGACCGAGATGCCGATGTCCTCGTCGCCGAGGATCTTGCGCGTCTCGAACATCATCTTGCGCTCTTCGTCGGTGTGGTCGTCGCCCTCGGCGAAGTTGCCGGCGCCGCCGAGCACGTTGAACGCGATCGGGTGCGGGTAGACGGCGGGCGCGGGCGGTGTCTGTCCGGCGAGGACGGCGCGAGTCTGGGCCTCCAGCTCCTCGACCGCGCGCACGCCGGTACCGGACACCGACTGGTAGGTGGAGACGATCAGGCGCTCGATGCCCGCCGCGTCGTGGATCGGCTTGATCGCGACCATCAGCTGCATCGTGGAGCAGTTCGGGTTGGCGATCAGGCCGCGGTGGTCGTGCAGGGCGTCCGGGTTCACCTCGGAGACGACGAGCGGGACCTCGGGGTCGCGCCGCCACTTGGACGAGTTGTCGACCACCACGGCGCCGGCGTCGACGAAGCGCGGTGCCCACTCGCCGGAGGTCGTCGCGCCGGCGGAGAAGATCGCGACGTCGAAGCCCTGGATCGTGTCCTCGGCCAGCGCGCGGACCGGCACGCCGTCGAGGGTTCGGCCGACGGAGCGGGCGGAGGCGAACGGCACGACCTCTCGGGCGGGGAAGCGGCGCTCGCGCAGCTTCTGGCGCATGACGGTGCCCACGGCGCCGGTGGCGCCCACGACGGCGACTCTCATACCTTCGCTCCAAACGGGTGCTCGGCCTCGACCTGGTCGGTGCCCAGCTCGAAGGCGGTGTGCAGGGCGCGAACGGCGCGGTCGACCGCGTCGCCGGCCACCACGCACGAGATCTTGATGGGAGAGGTCGAGATCATCTCGATGTTGATCTCCTCGGCGCCGAGCGTCGCGAACACCTTGGCGGCGACGCCGGGATGGGACTTCATTCCCGCGCCCACCACGGACACCTTCCCCATCTCGGGGTCCTCGGCCACGGCGCGGATGCCCTGCTCGCCGACGACCGGCTCCAGCGCCGCGCGGGCGATGCGCAGGTCCGAGCGCGGGACGGTGAACGACATGTCGGCGGACGCGCCCTCGGACACCGGCTCGTTCTGGATGATCATGTCGACGTTGACGTTGGCGTCGGCGAGCGCGGTGAAGATGCGGCCGGCGACGCCCGGGTGGTCGGGCACGCCGAGCAGCGTGACGCGGGCCTCGTCGCGCGAGTGCGTGACGGCGGTGATCAGGGGGCGTTCCATCGTCTCCTCTTCTCCGACCACGAAGGTACCGGGCTCCTCCGTGAACGAGGAGCGGCAGTGGATGCGGACGCCGTGGTTGCGCCCATACTCGACCGAGCGAAGCTGCAGCACGCCCGCGCCGGAGGCGGACATCTCGAGCATCTCCTCGAATGAGACGACCGGCAGCTTGCGGGCGTCCGGGACGATCCGGGGGTCGGCGGAGAACACCCCGGCGACGTCCGTGTAGATCTCGCACACCTCGGCGTCGACGGCGGCGGCGAGGGCGACGGCCGTGGTGTCCGACCCGCCGCGGCCGAGCGTGGTCACGTCCTTGGCGGTGGAGACGCCCTGGAAGCCGGCGACCAGGACGACGAGGTGGTCGTCGAGCGCCGCTCGGATGCGGTCTGCCCTGACGTCGAGGATCCGGGCCTTGGTGTGGGAGGTGTCCGTCACGATCCCGGCCTGCGAGCCGGTGAGGGAGATCGCGCGGTGGCCGAGGTCGTTGATCGCCATCGCGGCGAGCGCGCACGAGATCCGCTCCCCCGTGGAGAGGAGCATGTCCATCTCGCGCGGGTCGGGGGCGGTGGACACCTCCTCGGCCATCGAGATCAGCTCGTCCGTGGTCTTGCCGCGGGCGGAGAGGACGGCGACGACGCGGTGGCCCAGCTCGCGGGCCGCGACGATCCGGCGGGCGGCGCGCTTGATGCGCTCGGCGTCGGCGACGGAGGTGCCGCCGAACTTCATCACTACGGTCCCTGGCACGAGGGCGCAGTCTAGGCGGCCGGCGTCGTATCGGCCTGGACGTTTACACGATTGCCCTCCGGTTTCCGGAGCCTCATGATCCTGAGCGGACGGGCGTCAAGGAGGACGGACGGATGACTCGACAGGCGCGATGGACGCGGATCACGACCCTGCTGCTGGCGGTGATGGTCTCGCTGCCGGCGGCGGCCGTGGCGGCCGACGAGGGTCTGGAGATCACGCGGGCGCCGGAGATCCGCGGGGTCGCGCGGGTCGGGGAGCAGCTCGAGGCCCATGGCGCCACGTGGCGCGGCCGCGGCCCGTTCACGGTGACCTACACGTGGCTCCGGTGCGGGTCCGCGTCCTGGTCCAGCTGCGAGATCGCGCAGCTCGACGGCGGGACGACCTACACCGTCGTCGCCGCCGACCAGGCGAAGCACCTGCTCGTGTGGCTGACCGTGCGGAACCGCGACGGGCGCGACGACGCGGTCTCCGAGCAGACGGCCCCGGTCGCACCGGCTCCGGGTGGTGGCGGTGGGGATGACGGGGACGATGGCGACGGTGGGGACGACGGCGGGGACGGCGGCGGGGACGACGACGGTGATGACGGGGACGACGGCGGAGACGACGGCGACGGCGACGACGGTGATGACGGGAACGACGGCGGAGACGACGGCGACGGCGACGACGGCGACGGTGATGACGGGAACGACGGCGGAGACGACGGCGACGGCGACGACGGCGACGGCGACGGGGACGACGACGGCGACGGGGACGACGGCGGGGGGGACGGCGACGGAACCCCGATCGGGGGCGCTCCCGGGGGCGACCTCGCCGGCGGGAGCCCGGCGGGCGGTGCGACGTCGCC
>JBOGYU010000096.1:0-12174 GCA_050696935.1 Solirubrobacteraceae bacterium
TCCTGCACCGCGTCCTCGGCCAGCTGGAAGTCGTGGCCAGCACGATCGCCCGCTCCTCGCGAAACGCGCGCGCGACCGCGGCCGAGACCGCATCGGCCGGCTCCACGCCGCTCACGCCAGGTTTCTCACGTCCTCGTCTGACAAGTCGACGCCGGCCCGGCGCGCCACGTTCAACCACTCATCGGCCGGCATGACCGGACGCACCTCGACCGTCGCCCAGCGCGCCATCGGCAGCCGCGCGGCCTGCTCGAGCGCCTCGTCGAGGTCGGCGCAGTCCAGCACGTAGTAGCCGGCCAGGACCTCCTTGGTCACCGCGAACGGGCCGTCGGTGATCTCCGTCTCCCCACCGCGCACGCGGACCGACGTCGCGCTCTCCACCGAACGCAGTCGCTGGACGCCCACCAGCAGCCCGGCCTCGCGCAGGCTGGCGTGCAGCTCCAGCAACATCGGCGTCACCTGCTCGCGCTCGGCCTGCTCGGCCGTGTCGACCTCCTCCTCATACACCAGCAACATGTACTGAGACATCACGCCTCCGACGTTCGTGCTCTTCGCCGCACCCTAGGCGGCCTTCATCACTACGTCGCCGCTCGCCGGACCATTTGGACAGACCCGACCCGCGCGGCGCGAGCATTCATCATCCAGGCGCAATCACGCGTGACGGGACGCTGGCGAGGGCGTGTCCGAGAAGGACAATTCCGGGACATGCACGCCGGCGCGATCACCAGCATGCACGCGGGGCTCGACGCGGAGACGAGTGGATTCTCGAGACGCCGATCGCATGCCATCGGAGATCCTGCATCGCGCGCTCGGCCGCGGTGATCGCCGTAGATCGCGCCGGGATTTCTCAGGACGTGACCTCGGCCGCATCGGGATCAGGCGCGTTTCGTGTCCGTACGCGGACCGCTCGGCTTTCCCTTCGCGCGGGCGACGACCGCTGCCGCTATCGCGGAAGACGGCAGCGAAGCCGTCGTCGCTGCCTTCCATGCGATTCGGTACTCGGGGCTCAGTGAGTTCCATCGGCCGACTCGCTTGCGCCTCGCGTGGAAGGAGCAGTGCGCCGTTGGTGCGGCGTCGTGGGCCGGGATGGCGGGCGGTCACCGAACCGGCGTCGTCGAGGCGGGCGTCGGTGTCCTCGATCGCGTCATGGAGCGGTCCGGCGGCGACCACCTCGTCGTCGTCGCCCTGTCCGCTGAGCAGCGCGGCGACCTGCCTGATCGGTTTCGCCGCCCACGAAACACGAGGGTTACATGGCGGCTCCGCTGATGCGTGAACGTGCCGGGCGCTGTTCTCGAACTGGAGGCTTCATGCAGACGCGAAGGACATTCCTGCGCCGCGGCGCAGTCACCGCCGGCGGTGCGCTGGCGCTGAGCCCGGCGGCGGCGCTGGCCCAGTCCGGTCGGTCGGCCGGCTACGGGCCGCTGGTCGAGGATCCGGGTGGGCTGATCGATCTGCCGCGCGGGTTCCGCTATCGCGTGGTGCAGAGCGTGGAGGACACGCTGTCCAACGGCGCTCCGGTGCCGGGCGACTTTGACGGGATGGTCGCGATCGGCGGTCCCGGCAACTCGACCGTGCTGGTGCGCAACCACGAGCTGCGTCCCAACGACACCGCGACGAAGGCGCCGGTGGCGGGCACGAACCCCTACGACCCCGCCGCGCCGGGCGGCACGACCGCGCTGGTGGTCGGTCCCAATCGCAAGCTGGAGCGCTCCTATGTCTCCTCGTCGGGGACGCTGAACAACTGCGCCGGTGGCGGGACGCCGTGGGGGACGTGGGTGACGTGCGAGGAGGACCGCACGACCGGGCACGGGTACGCGTTCGAGGTCGACCCGACGGATCCGGAGAGCGAGGTCTCGCGGACGCCGATCCGCGCCATGGGGTACTTCTCGCACGAGGCGATCGAGGTCGACCCGCGCACGGGCATCGTCTACCTGACCGAGGACGACTTCCGCGGCTCCCAGCCGCCGCCCGATCAGGAGGTGCCGGGCGCCACGCGCTCGAGCTTCCTCTACCGCTACCTGCCCGACAACCGCGCGGAGCGGCCGGGCGCCCTGCAGGACGGCGGCAGGCTGCAGGCGATAGCGATCCAGGCGCGCCCTCTGTACAACATGGACCTCGGGCGCACGGGAGAGCGCTTCCAGGTCGTCTGGGTGGACGTCAACCCGGAGAACCCGCCGGAGGACGCGCTGGCCAGGGGCGCGGCGCGATTCCAGCGCCTGGAGGGCTGCCACTTCGCCGGCGGCGCGTTCTGGTTCGACGACACCTCCGGCGGCGAGAACCGCCACGGGCAGGTGTTCCGGCTGCTCCCGTCGGGCGACCCGGACGGCGGCGGCGTCGACACGCTCGAGCTGTTCCTGGAGGGCGAGAGCCGCGAGCAGATGGACGCGCCCGACAACCTCTACGTGACGCCGTGGGGCGACATCTGGCTCGCGGAGGACGGCAGCGACGGCAACCGCGTCGTCGGGATCACGCCGCAGGGCCAGAGCTACGTGTTCGCCAACAACCGCCTCAACGACAGCGAGTTCTGCGGACCGTGCTTCTCGCCGGACGGCCAGACGTTCTTCCTGAACATCCAGGATCCCGGCCACACGTTCGCGATCTGGGGCCCGTTCCCGCGCCGCAACGCCGGCGGCGCGCGCGCCATGGCGAGCGCCGCGCCGCGGCACCGCTGGGCGCCGAACGCGTCGGCAGAGCTGCGCGAGCACGCCGCCAAGCACGGCATGTCCCCGTACGAGGCGGCCGCCTACGACCGTCTCGGCGCCACCCTCGCCTGAACACCACCAGCCGATGTCCCGCGCGGGCGGGAGTCGCCGAAACGCTCCCGCCCGCCCTCAAGGAGGCTCCCGATGCGCTATTTCCTGCGCGCGCTTGCGTGCGCGCTCACCATATGCGCGGCTGTGCCCGCATCCGCCGGCGCCGCCGAGCCGCTCGGCCCCGTGCTGAACGTCGCCCACCGCGGCGCATCGGGCCATGCGCCCGAGCACACGTTCGCCGCCTACGACCTCGCGCTGTGGATGGGCGCCGACTACATCGAGCAGGACCTGCAGCTCACCAGCGACGGCGTGCTCGTTGCCCTGCACGACGAGACGCTCGACCGAACCGCGCGCGGGCCGGCCGTGAACTGCACCGGCCGGGTGGACACCAAGACGCTCGCGCAGATCAAGACCTGCGAGGTCGGGTCGTGGTTCTCGCCGGAGTTCGCCGGCGAGCCGATCCCGACGCTCGAGGAGGTCTTTCGCCGCTACCGGCGCCGCACCAACTACTACATCGAGACCAAGTCGCCGGACACTGCCGATCGCATGGAAGAGCGGCTGCTGGCCCTGATGGACGAATACGGGCTCGTCCGGCCGGCGCAGCAACGCTGGCAGGTGCTCATCCAGTCCTTCTCGCCGGCGTCCCTGCAGCGCATCCACGCGCTCAACCCGCGCCTGCCGCTGATCCAGCTCTATCCGAACCTCGGCTCCGCAGCCATCCAGGCCAGCCTGGACGCTGGGCGCGCGTACGCGGTCGGCATCGGACCGAGCAAGGCGAGCGTCGACGAGGCGTTGCTCGACGCTGCGCACGATCGGTGCCTCGCCGTGCACCCGTACACGCTCGTCGACCGCGACGAGCACGCGCGGTTCGTCGAACTTGGCGTGGACGGCGCGTTCTCGAACTTCCTCGACGTCTTCGAGACCGTCTTGGACCGTGACGCCATCCACGGCAGGAGGGCGGCCGAGCTCGCCGCCGCCGCGTTCGATCGCTGCGCCGCGTGAGGAGGCACACCGTGACCAGACAAAGCCATCAGATCACCGTCCGACGATGCCTTGTGGCGCTCGCCGCCACGGCCGCGGTGGTGTTCCCCGCTCCCGGTCTCGCACGGGCGGCGCTGCACGAGTCGCCGCCCGGTCAAGCGCTCGTGGTCGACGCGAACCTACAGGAAGCGTTTCAGCTGCCCGACGTCGAGGATCCGACCGACGTGCGCAACTTCGTGCGCGCGATCGGCGAGCACGTGCCGTACCGGTTTGCGCCTGACGTGGTGCTGTTGCAGGAGATTCGCCGGGGGAGTGCGCAGAACGTCGCCGACGCCCTCGGCGAGGCGTACGGCCATCGCTACGCGATCGCCGTCGATCCGGGCGAGACCCCGTGGGTGGTGGATGGCGCGCGCCGGGACACCACCGTCGTCTACGACGCGACGACCATGCGAGTGGAGGGTGACGGCGGGTTCGTGCGCACGACGAATCGCGAGGGCGAGGAGAAGGACAACGCGCACGCGCTGCTCGAGGAGCGCCGCGGCGGCCTGCGCGTCCCGGTCATCAGCCTGCACTGGGCGCACCGCGGCGATCCCGTCGCCCACGCCCGTGACATGGTGGCGCTGCTCGACGCCGAGTACCCATCGCCCTCCAGGCGCCAGGTCGAGGTCGTCGCCGGCGACTTCAACGTCAAGCGCTGCGTCGGCGGGCCGAGCTGGAAGACCGAGGAGCTCGCCTGCCCGCAGCAGGCCTGGTACGAGCTCTTCACCGCCGAGCACGGCTTCACGGACGCCGTGCTGTCGGCCAGCCCCGAGGAGATCCCGCAGGCCCAGCGCGACGATGTGGCGCGCATCGACTTCCTGTTCGCCCGCGGTGCCGTGCTGGACGCCGGCAGCGATCTCGCCACCAAGCGCGAGCTGGGCCGCCACGAGCAGTGCGCGGGCGTCAACGACGACTACTTCAAGCCCGGCCGCGGCAGCCAGGCGCCAGAGCCATGCCGCTCGCTGTTCTACACCGACCACCGGCTCGTCTGGGGGCTCGTCGGCATGCCCACCAGCCCGTACTGACCCGCTGGCGCGCAGGGCGAGCCGGCGTGGTCGGGGCGCCGTGCCGGCGGGCGCGTGGTGGTGGGACTCGAGGTAGGCGACGAGGCGCGGACCCACCATCTCCCGTAGCGCGTGGACCACTTCGGGGAAGGTGGCTCGAACGGCGAGCGTGTGCGCGGCGTCCGCAGCTAACCGGACAGATGCTCGAGCACCGCCACGTTCGCGGCGTAGACGAAGTCGGACAGGCGATCGTCCCACCGCCTGGGCCAGGTCGAGAACCGGGCGATCACGCTCCGCGACGGGTGGTGGACGAGCAGCTGCTGGCCGTTGATCCCATACCCGCTGTAGATCCCCGCGGCGCCGTCCCAGACCCACCATGCGTCGTGGTAGAACGCGTCCGGGCGCCCGGGGAAGGAGTCGTCGTCGAAGGCGGCGATCAGCTCGTCATCACGGACGAGGAGACGGTCGATCCAGGCCGCGGGCACGACGCGGCGGCCGCCGATCTCGCCGCCCTGGAGATGCATTAGCCCGAAGCGCGCGAGGTCGCGCAGCGTCGTGCAGAAGCCGCCCTCCGCGGCGGCGAACCCCGCGGCGTCGACGATGATCTCTGCGTCGCGCTCGGCGCCGATCCGGCTCCAGATCCGATCGGCGTACAGGTCGGGGAAGCGCATTCCCGTCGCCTCGGCCGCCGCCCAGGCGAGCACGTCGGTGAGGATGGAGCGGTACTTGAAGGCGCTGCCATGCTCGCGATCGTTGTCGAGACCCACGATCCACGCGTACGTGTCCGCCGGCCGATCGGGCCGGCGATGTGTCCGGTAGCCGGAGATCTGATCGATCAGCACGCCGTCGCTGTCGGGATCGTCGTAGTCCTCCTCGTCGAAGCGCGTGCCGGCCCGCATGTCGAGGAGGTGCTGCAGCGTGCACCCTTCCCAGGCCGTGCCGCGCAGCGCGCCGATGTAGTCGGTCACATCGGCGCTCGGGTCCAGCACGCCTTCGCCGGCGAGAACGCCGATGAGCGTGGCGGTGAGCGACTTCGACACCGACATCAGCAGATGCGTGTCGGTGGGGTGCATCCCTGCGACGTAGTGCTCGAAGACCACGCGGCCGTCCTGGACCACGCAGATGCCGTCGGTGTACGTCTGCTCCAGCGACGCCGCGAACGCCGTCGCCGATCCCTCGAACGGCACCGGGATGGAGCCGAGGTCGCACGGCTCGTAAGGCAGCTCCAGCACGGGTCCGTCGCCCCGCGGGATGCGAGCGGTGCGCGCGAGCTCGCGGACGTGCAGGAAGCCCCAGCGGTTGAACGGGCCCTCGATCCAGTTGTCGGACGTCACGAGCCGCTCGGGCGGCGGCGGCGCGCCCTGCATCAGGCCCAGGTCGACCGACGTCCGCGGCGGCGGTTGTGTCGCGTCGTCGCTCATGCCAGGAACCTACGCCAGCCTGCCAACCTCATCGGGCCACGTGTACCTCGAGCGGCCGCTCGGTGACGGGCGCCGCACGCTCACGCAACGCCGGCGTCGAGACCGAGACGAACGCCCCGGCCGAGGCATACGCGCCATTCCCGTCCTGGCGGCTCGGCCGTCCGGAGGCATGGGCCGCGCTGCCCTGGGCCTGACCGGCTTGGGCTCGCGGTAGCGGTCAGCGGGCCTGCCGGGGTATATGGAAGGTCTGCTTTGCATGTGCGAAGCAGACCGCTGCATCGTTTCGACCGTGCCTCCACGGCTCTCGGTGCATGTTCGCGGGCGCCATCGGCGCGGCGTCACGTCTGCGAGCGACTCACGCGGCGGCTCGCAGGAACCGCTCGAACCGCGACTCGAGTCGCTGCGGGTCCGGCCGGTCCTCCGGCCGTCGCGGCACGGCGATCGCCTCGCCGTGGAAGCCCTGGAGGCCGGTTCGCAGCATCGGCCCGTCGATCTGGCGCAGCAGCCGGTCGGCGATGTGCACGACGCCGCCGGGGTCGATGCCGAGCAGGTTGCGGTCGAAGGCGAGGTGGTGGATCGCGCACAGGGCGAGTCCGTTCACGACGGCGGCGATGCCCTCGGGGTCGGCGTCGGGGACGATGTGCGCGGCCTGGACGAGGGCACGCTCGCGAAGGGAGCAGATCGCGCAGCGGTTCCGGTACGCGCGCATGACGTCGAGCTTGAAGCGCTGCTGGTGCAGCCGGACTCGCGCGTCACGGGTCGCGTAGGCGCGGACGGTGGGGGCGGACACGAGCCCGCCGGGCTGCATGTCCTGCACCGGCAGGCCGGGCTCGAGCACGACGACCTGCGCGGCCGGATCGTCGGCGGTCACGAACATGGGCGCGATCACGAGGTACTGGCTGGGTGCCAGCGCGCGGAAGTACACGAGCGGCGTCTGCAGCGCGTAGGCGGCGCGCAGCGCCCGGTTGTCGGGTTGGTCGACCGGGCCGGAGCGGTAGGCGTAGGTGAACAGCGCGCCGGCCTCGTCGAAGGTGTCGGCGTACGGGTCGTTGAACGAGGTCGTGAGCGTCAGCGCTGCGGGCCTGAGTTGGTCGCGGCCGCGGTGGATGCCGCGCTGGAAGGAGCCGAAGCTGACCCGCGCGCCCTCGAACTCGAACCCCTCGCGCAGCCGGGCGAGCGGCACGAGGTCGTCGTAGACCTCTGCGAGCTGCCGAGCCCGCGCGACTGCCGCCTGCCGCAGCGGGAGATCGGGATCGACGGGCGGCACGACGGCAACTGTGCCGCAGCGCCTCCGGC
The DNA here is from genome assembly GCA_050696935.1 of Solirubrobacteraceae bacterium. Classification (GTDB taxonomy): domain Bacteria; phylum Actinomycetota; class Thermoleophilia; order Solirubrobacterales; family Solirubrobacteraceae; genus DASSUW01. Next base: position 7,492 of record JBOGYU010000096.1, read on the forward strand.
CGCGCAACGGCGGCGATCAGGGTATAGGGAGCGGCGCCCGCGCTCTCGACAACGACGTCGCGCGCGTGCGGGAGAGTGGTTGTCGACCGGCCCAGCGCCGCTGCGGTTCTGCTTACGGCGAAGCCGGGTGCTTCAGCCCCGCCTCGTACCCGAAGATCACCGCCTGGACGCGGTCGCGGAGGCCGAGCTTGCGCAGTACGGCCATCACGTGGGACTTGACGGTCCCCTCGCTGACGACCAAGCGTTCCGCGATCTCGCGGTTCGACTTGCCTTCGACCAGGAGCGTGAGGACCTCGCGCTCGCGGGCGCTGAGCTCTGCGAGCCTCTCCGCGATCGCCGCGTCGGGCTCGGGCAGCGTCTTGAAGCGCTGGACGACGGCGCGGGTCACGGTCGGATCGAGCAGCGCGTCGCCGCGGGCGACGGTGTGCACTGCCGCGATCAGCTGCTCGGGCGGCGCGTCCTTGAGCAGGAAGCCGCTGGCGCCTGCCCGCAGCGCGGCGAAGACGTAGTCGTCCAGCCCGAAGGTCGTCAGCACGAGCACCTTCGGTGCGCGGTCCGCGGTCGCGAATATGCGGCGCGTCGCCTCCAGGCCGTCGACGTTGGGCATCCTGATGTCCATCACGACGACATCGGGGCGCACGCGCGCAACCGCCTCGACCGCGGCCAGCCCATCCTCCACCTCGGCCACGACCTCGAGCGCCGGGTCCGCTTCGAAGATCTTTCGCAGTCCGGCGCGCACGAGCGGTTGGTCGTCGGCGAGGACGACGCGAACGCTCACGGCGTCGGCTCCCGCGGAAGCCGGGCGCGCAGCGACCAGCCTCCCTCGGGACGCGGGCCGGCGTCGAGCGTCCCGCCGTAGAGCGCGACGCGCTCGCGCATGCCGGAGAGCCCGTGGCCGGCGCCGTTGACCGCCGGTGCGCCGCCCTGCCCGTCGTCGGTGACCTCGATCTCGATCTGGTCGTCGCGGTGGGCGATTCGCACTTCGGCGCGCCTCGCGTGGGCGTGCTTCAGAGCATTCGTCAGCCCCTCCTGGGCAATGCGGTAGGCCGAGATGTCGACACCCGGCGAGACCGGCGCCGGCTCGCCCTCAACGGTGAGCTCGACGGGAAGGCCGGCGCGCGTTACGCGCTCGGCGAGCGCCGAGAGCTGTCCGAGGCCGGGCTGGGGCGCGAGGTCGACCTCCTCGCCAGGGCCGCGCAGCATCCCGAGCAGCCGCCGCATCTCGGCCAGCGCCTGACGGCCGGTGACCTCGATCTGCGTCAGCGCCTCGGCCGTCACCGGGCGCTCACGGCCCAGCGCGAGGCGCTCGGCGCCCGCCTGCACGGTCATCAGCGAGATCGAATGCGCGACCACGTCGTGCAGCTCGCGTGCGATCCGCGCCCGCTCCTCCGCGACGGCCTGGCGCTCCCCCTCCGCGCGGTCGCGCTCGAGCGCCGCGGCAAGCTCGCTGCGCGAGCGCATCAGTCGCCCGGCCGCGAAAACCCCCGCCATCAACGGGCCCATGACGATCGCGTCGCCCGGCTCCTGGATGACGACCGCGAGCAGGCCCGCGACGGCCGCCCGCCAGGAGGTCGGGTCGGGCGCGTGCGCCCCTACCGCCCAGAACGCGAGCGCGACCGCCAGCAGCTCAGACTGGGGCTCGAGGCGCCAGTCGCCCGCGACGCCCTGCACCATAAACGCAGCCAGCACGACGGCCGCCACCGGCACGGGCGCGCGGCGGCGCCACGCCAGCGGCACGGTCATCGCCAGTGCGACGGGGACGGCGAGCCCGAGCGGCACGTCCTGGTCGCTTACCAGAACCTCCTCGAGGACGAGCGCCGCGAGAAGCAGCGCAAGCGCGGCGTCCCATGCGCGCGCGTGACGACGGATGAAGATCACCGCTCCAAGGTAGTGCTCGCCTGCGCAGGCTCGAATCCGCCGAACGGCCGATCGCAGATCGACCGGTGGGCCGATGACCGCCGGCCCGAGCGCTCGTACCGTCCCGGCCATGACTACCAACACGTTCCTTCCACGCGCCGCCGCCGTCCTGGCCGCCGGCGGCCTCGCCTGGCTCGCCAAGATGGCCATCATCACAGCCACCGACGGGGCGGTCTCCGACGGCGCCACGGCGGCCGGGTTCCTCTACCTGCTCGGGATCGCGCTGATGCCCGTCGGCCTCGCCGCCGTGGCTGTGGCGCTGACGGCCTCGCGTCCCATCGTCCTGCGAGCGCTCGCCGGAGTCGGAGGCCTGCTCTCGTTCTTCGTCTGCTACGTCCTGCTCGACGGGATCGCCAAGGCGGTCGTCGGCGACGCCGGACCGTCGTGGCTCCAGGACGAGGTCGGCATCCTCGCGACCGGCACCGCGTTGATGGCAGCAGGCCTGCTCACCGCGCGCCGCGCGGCCGCGCCGCGGCTCGCTCGGTGACCCAGCTCGCTGCGCGAGTGGCCGGACCGCCCGAGCAGCGATGACGCCGTGTGGTGCGCGGCATTGTGCCGCGCTTCCGCTCCGCGTCAACAGGCGATCGTCTCGGCACGCGCCCAGCGGATGCCCGCTCGGGACGACGACCAGGAGCGCAGCTCGAGACCGCCCCTTCTCGACGAATGAGGCAGCCTGCAGGAACGGATACAGCCGGCGCAGCTCGTCGAGTGGGCGCCTGCTGTCCTCGACGAATGTCGCGATCTCGTCGGGGAAGCGCTCTGCGTACGCGCGCGCGAGGCGCTCGCCGAGCAGGGGGTCCGCCGCGCGCCCGATCTTGTGCTCCGGCGACCTCCTCGCGCGTCTCCACCCCGGCGGCAGCGAACTCGCGCTCGTCCACTAGCACTAGCGCTGGAGCGTCTCGGCGAGCACCGCGCGGTGCGTCGGCCGGGCCGCCTCGTAGCGCTCGCGTCCGCTGTCGGTCAAGCAGGCCATGATGCCGCGCCGGTCCTCGGGGCACATGCCGCGCCGGACGAGTCCGTCGGCCTCGAGCCGCGCGACGACGCGCGACAGCGCGCTCTGGCTGAGGTGGACGGCGTCGGCAAGCTCCTGCATCCGCGACTCGTCCTTGCCCGAGCCCGCCAGCCGCTCCAGCACCTCGTACTCGCTGACCCCGAGTCCGTGGTCGTGCTGGAGCCGCCGCTCGAGCGACGACGTGGTGCGCGCGTGACGCTCGAGTAGCTCACGCCACGCCTCGACGAGCTCGGTGTCGGCCGAGGGCCCCATTCGCGAGCGGATTGTATCAGAACTGTGCATATTGTGCGTCTACATGTTATGAACAAACATAACTTGCATCTGCATGTACACTTCCGCGGATGCGTTCCTCCCCACCTTCCGCCGCACCGCACTGGGAGGCCCGGACCTGGGCTCTGCTCGCGGTGCTCTGCGGCGTCCTCTTCCTCGACGGGCTCGACGTCTCGATGGTCGGCATGGCGCTGCCGTCGATTCGCGACGAGCTCGGGCTCACGACCTCCCAGCTCCAGTGGGTCGTCTCGGGCTACGTGCTCGGCTACGGCGGCCTGCTGCTGCTCGGCGGCCGCGCCGCCGACCTGCTCGGCCGCAAACGAGTACTGATCATCGGGCTGTCCGTGTTCCTCGCCGCCTCGGCGGTCGGCGGTCTCGTCAACGACGGCACGCTGCTCGTCGTGACGCGCGTGCTGAAGGGCATGAGCGCCGCGTTCACCGCGCCGGCCGGGCTCTCGATCATCACGACCACGTTCGAGGAGGGCCCGAACCGCAACCGGGCGCTGGCGTTCTACACCGCCACCGGCGCGAGCGGCTTCTCGCTCGGTCTTGTCTTCGGCGGCCTGCTCACCGAGCTCGGCTGGCGCTGGACCTTCCTGCTGCCGGTGCCGTTCGCCCTGCTGATCCTGCTCGTCGCCCGGCGCGTGATCCCGCGCGACCGGATCATCCCCGGGGAGCGGCGCCGCTACGACGTCGCGGGCGCCGTGACCATCACCGCCGCCATGCTGCTGCTCGTGCGCACCGTGGTCGAGGCGCCCGAGGTCGGTTGGAGCGCCCCGGAGATCATCGGCGCCTTCGCCGTCGTCGTCGCCCTGCTGGCGACGTTCGTGACGATCGAGCTGCGCACGCCGCAGCCCCTGGTCCGGCTCGGCATCCTGCGCACCGGCTCGCTCGTGCGAGCCAACCTCGGGATGGCGGCGATGTTCGGCGCCTACGTCGGCTTCCAGTTCGTCGGCACGCTGTACCTGCAGACGATGCACGGCTGGTCGCCGGTCGAGACCGCGCTGGCGTTCCTGCCCGGCGGCCTGCTCGTGGCGCTCGGCTCGCCGCGCATCGGCCCGCTCGTCGACCGCTTCGGCACCCCGCGGGTCATCGCCACCGGCACGGTCGCCTTCGTGATCGGCTACGCGCTCTTCCTGCGCATCGACGGCTCGCCGTCGTTCGTCGGGCTGATGCTGCCGACGATGCTGCTGATCGGCTTCGGCTTCGCGCTCTGCTTCCCGAGCCAGAATATCCAGGCGGTGGCCGGCATCCCGGACCACGAGCAGGGCCTCGCGTCGGGCCTCGTCAACACGTCGTTCCAGCTCGGCGGCGCGATCGGCCTGGCGATCGTCACCGCTGTGGTGAGCGGTGAGACGTCGCTCGACGCGTTCCGGCCCGCGATCGCGGTGGTGACCGGGCTCGCCGGGCTCGGCCTGCTCGTGGCGCTCGTCGGCCTGATCCCCGCGGCGCGCGACCGGCTGGCGCGCGCGGAGGGCTAGGCT
>JBOGYU010000097.1:0-12075 GCA_050696935.1 Solirubrobacteraceae bacterium
GCGCTGGCGGCGGATGGTCGAGCGGGCGCCGGTCGTCACGGCGGAGGAGCACGCCGCGCGCGTCGGCGTCGGCGAGATCGAGGAGCCGACGGGCTGCTCGCTGTGCGGAGACCAGCGCGTGCAGCCGCTGTTCAAGCCGCGCGGGCGCAGCTACCACGTCGTGCGCTGCCCGGCCTGCGGGCTGCTCTACCGCAGTCCCGGCATCCGGCCCGAGCGGCTGGGCGACCTCTACGCCGGCGGGTACAGCCGCTTCCTGACCGGCCGCTACGCCCGCCAGCGCCAGCGCCGCTACCGGCTCGTGATGGACGCCTTCGGGCCGCTGCTCGCCGACGGCCGCGGGCGCCGGCTGCTCGACTTCGGGTGCGGCGCCGGGCTGTTCCTGGAGGTCGCGCACGAGCGCGGGTTCGACGGCTACGGCGTCGACCTCTCGCGCGACTCGGTGAAGCGGGCGCGCAAGCGTCCGGGCGGCGCCAACGCCCATTTCGGCGCCCCGGAAGACGTGCCGGAGATCGCCGCCGGCGGCTTCGACGTCGTGACGATGTGGTCCGTCCTCGCCCACCTCCCGCGCCCGGTCGAGGACCTGACGATGCTGCGCGGGCTGCTCAAGGACGGCGGCGTGCTGCTGATCCTCACGGTCAACGCGAACTCGCTGCTGCTCAAGGCCGAGCGCGAGAAGTGGGGCGGCTTCACGCCCAACCACCTGAAGTTCTTCTCCCCCACCACGTTGGACATGCTCCTGCGCAAAGCGGGCTTCGGCGAAGTGCTCATGCCGCCGATGTACGGCGACACGGTCGAGGCGGGCACCGCGCCGCTGTGGCGCAGCCAGGAGCGCCGCCTGCGCCGCGTCACCGACGAGGGCAACCGCGGGAACATGCTCCGCGCGGTCGCGACACGTCAGACTATTTGAAGATAAAGGGGTCTGACCCTCTTTAGGTTGGGAAGGAGGATGCCGTGACAGCACGCACCGCACCGCCGTTCCGCGCCGACCACGTCGGCAGCCTGCTGCGCCCGCCGGAGCTGCTGCAGGCGCGCGAGGACCACGCGAACGGGCACATCGACGACGACCGCCTGCGCGCGATCGAGGACGAGACGATCCGCGACGCCGTCCGCATGCAGGAGGAGGTCGGCCTCCAGTCGGCCACCGACGGCGAGTTCCGCCGCGCCTCCTGGCACATGGACTTCATCTACCGGCTCGACGGCGTCAGCAAGGCGCCCGGCGAGCTGAAGGTGGAGTTCCGCAACGAGCAGGGCACGATCGAGTTCACGCCCGCGGCGCTGCACATCGACGGCCGGCTGGGCGTGAGCGAGACGATCTTCGGCGACCACTTCGAGTACCTGAAGTCGCTCACCACCCGCACCACGCCGAAGCTGACGATCCCGTCCCCCAGCATGGTCCACTACCGCGGCGGGCGGGCGGCGATCGACGAGTCGGTCTACCCCGACATGGACGGCTTCTGGACCGACCTCACGGCCGCCTACGCCGAGCAGGTGCGCCGCCTGGCCGAGCTCGGCTGCACCTACCTGCAGTTCGACGACACGAGCCTGGCCTACCTCAACGACCCGCGCCAGCGCGAGATGATGGCCCGGCAGGGCGCCGACGCCGAGCACCTGCACGAGGCCTACATCCGCCACATCAACGAGTCGCTCGCGGACCGGCCCGAGGGGATGGCGGTCACCACGCACATGTGCCGCGGCAACTTCCGCTCCTCGTGGGTCGCCGAGGGCGGCTACGACTTCGTCGCCGAGGCGCTGTTCAACGAGCTCCAGGTCGACGGCTTCTTCATGGAGTGGGACGACGAGCGCTCCGGCGGCTTCGAGCCCCTGCGCTTCGTCCCGCCGGGCAAGGTCGTGGTGCTCGGCCTGGTCACGACCAAGCGCGGGGACCTGGAGGACAAGGACACGCTGAAGCGGCGGATCGAGGAGGCGTCACGGTACGTCGACGTCGACCAGCTGTGCCTCTCCCCGCAGTGCGGGTTCTCCTCCACGGTCGAGGGCAACGTCCTCAGCCGCGAGCAGCAAGCCGACAAGCTGCGCCTGATCGTCGAGACCGCGCGCGAGGTCTGGGGCTGAGATGGACACGCAGGTCGGCATCGTGGGCGCCGGCCCGGCCGGCCTGCTGCTGGCCCACCTGCTGCACCTGGAGGGGATCGAGTCCGTCGTCATCGAGGACCGCAGCCGCGAGTACGTCGAGCACCGCGTGCGCGCCGGCGTGCTCGAGCAGGGGACCGCCGACACCCTGAAGGAGTCCGGCGTCGGCGAGCGGATGCTGCGCGAGGGCGCCGTGCACGAGGGCATCGAGCTGCGCTTCGGCGGCAAGGGCCACCGGATCCCGATGGCGGAGCTGACCGGCGGCCGGGCGATCACCGTCTACGGCCAGCAGGAGGTGGTCAAGGACCTGATCGAGGCGCGGCTGAACGCCGGGCAGCCGCTCCACTTCGAGGTCGACGATGTGCGCGTGGACCCGCGCGCGGCGACGGTCCGCTACCGCCACGACGGCGCCGAGCACGAGCTGCGCTGCCGCGCCGTCGCCGGCTGCGACGGCTACCACGGCGTGTGCCGCGACGCGATCCCGGACGGCGTGCTGACCGAGCGCACGCGCGAGTACCCGTTCGGCTGGCTCGGGATCCTCGCCGAGGTCGCGCCCTCCACCGAGGAGCTGATCTACGCCCGCCACGAGCGCGGCTTCGCGCTGCACAGCCTGCGCTCGCCCGAGCTGAGCCGCCTCTACCTCCAGGTCGACCCGTCGGACGACATCGCGCAGTGGCCGGACGAGCGCATCTGGGAGGAGCTGCACACCCGGCTCGCGCGCGACGACGGCTGGTCGCTCAAAGAGGGCCCGGTCGTCGAGAAGGGCATCACGCCGATGCGCTCGTTCGTGGTCGAGCCGATGCAGCACGAGCGGCTGTTCCTGGCCGGCGACGCCGCCCACATCGTGCCGCCGACCGGCGCGAAGGGGCTCAACCTCGCGGTCGCCGACGTCCGCACGCTCGCCGCCGCGCTGGTCGCCTGGCTGAAGCGATGGGACGACTCCGGCCTCGACGGCTACTCGGACAGGTGCCTGCGCCGCACCTGGCGCGTGCAGCAGTTCTCCTGGTGGATGACGTCGATGCTGCACCGCTTTCCCGGCGCCGACGCCGTCCAGGGGCGCCTCCAGCTCGCCGAGCTCGAGTACGTCGCCTCCTCGCGCGCCGCCGCCACGATGCTGGCGGAGAACTACACCGGGCTCCCGTACAGTTAAGAAGATCTGACATGGGAGGCGGAGCGATGAGGCGATGGTGTGCGGTCGCCCTGCTGCTCGCGGGCCTGGCCGGCTGCGGCGGCGACGATGACGACGAGCCGAGCGGCGGCGGAGGGCCCACCGCGATCAAGGTGCAGGAGACGGCGGGCGTGCCGTCGGCGTTCGTGGGCTTCGGGATCGACCAGGGGATCTTCGAGCGCCACGGCCTGGAGGTGGACCTCGAGGCCACCCAGGGCGGGGCGGCGACGCTCCCCGCGCTGGTCAGCGGCGATATCCAGGTCGGCGGCTCCAACGTGGTCTCGCTGCTGATCGCCAGCACGCAGGGCCTGCCGGTGCAGGTGATCGCGCCCGGCACGTCGGCCCAGGACGAGGGCGAGGATTTCGGGGCGCTGCTCGCCGGTGCCGACAGCGGGATCACCGACGCCCAGGGCTTCGAGGGCAAGACGGTCGCGGTCAACACGCTCGACAACATCGCCGAGGTGGTCGTGAAGGCGGCACTTGAGGAGGAGGGCGCCGACCCGTCCAAGGTGAAGCTCACCGAGGTCGGGTTCCCGGAGATGGCCCCCGCCCTGGAGGGCGGCGACGTGGACGGCGCCTTCAGCATCGAGCCGTTCGTCACCACCACGGTGGAGCAGGGCGCCGAGGTGATCAACTACTCCTACGTGGCCACCGAGCCCGGCATGCAGGTGGGCGCCTACGCGGTGTCGCGCGAGTTCGCGGAGGAGAGCCCGGAGGCGGTGGAGGCGTTCAAGGCCGCCGTCGCGGACACCGCGCAGTTGGTGGCGGAGGACGAGGACGCGTTCCGGGCCTTCCTGGCCGAGACCGCGGAGATCGAGCCGGCGCTCGCCGAGCGGATCGTGCTCCCGCAGTGGAACGAGGAGCTGGACGTCGAGTCGCTCGAGAGCACCGCCGAGCTGATGCGCAAGTACGGCCTGGTGGACGAGGAGGTCGACGTCCAGGGGCTGGTGGGATGAAGATCGACGCCTTCTGCCACGTGATGCCGCGGTCGTACGCCGACCGCTTGGCGGCGCTCGACGCCACGCCCGCGTCGGCGAACATCCGCAACCGGATCGCCGGCATCCCGTCGATCGTCGACCTCGACGTGCGCTTCCGCCACATGGACGAGTTCGGCGACGACTACCGGCAGATCGTCAGCCTCCCGGCCCCGCCGATCGAGGACCTCGGCGACCCCCGCACCTGCCGGGAGATGGCCCGGCTGGCCAACGAGGGCCTGGCCGAGCTGGTGCGCAGCCACCCCGACCGCTTCGCGGGCTTCGTCGCCGCGCTCCCGATGAACGACGTGGAGGGCGCGCTGGAGGAGGTCGACCACGCCGTCCGCGAGCTGGGCGCGCTCGGCGGACAGGTGTACACGCACGTCAACGGGCACCCGCTCGACGAGGAGCGGTTCGAGCCATTCTGGGCCCGCATGGCCGAGCTCGACCGGATGGTGTGGGTGCACCCGAGCCGCGACGCGAGCTGGGCGGACTATCCGACCGAGCAGCGGTCGCGCTACGAGATCTGGTGGGTGTTCGGCTGGGAGTACGACACCGCGGCGTTCATGGCCCGGCTCGTGTTCTCCGGTGTGCTCGAGCGCCACCGGACCCTGAAGGTCCTCATCCACCACGGCGGCAGCATGGTCCCGCACTTCGCCGGCCGGGTCGGCCCGGGCTGGGACCAGCTCGGCGCGCGCACGCCGCCCGACCGGCGCGAGGAGGTCGAGCACCCGCCGCTCTCCAAGCGGCCGCTCGACTACTTCAGGATGTTCTACGCGGACACCGCCATGTTCGGAGCCGGCCACGCCATCCGCTGCTGCCTGGAGTTCTTCGGCGCCGACCGCATGCTGTTCGCGTCCGACGCGCCGTTCGACCCGGAGAAGGGCCCGGGCTACATCCGCGCGACGATCGCGAACCTCGAGCAGCTCGAGCTGTCCGCGGCCGACCGCGAGCAGATCTACGCGGGCAACGTCCGCCGGCTGGCCGGGCTGAGCGAAGCGGTGACGAGCGCCGAGCGAAGCGGTGACGAGCGCGCAGCGCGAGGCAGACGCGAGGCAGGATGAGCAGGCTCGCGCCGCTGATCTCGGTCGCCGGCGTGCTGGCGCTGTGGGAGCTGCTCACGCAGACCGGCGTGCTGCCGGCGCGCCACCTGCCCACGATGACCGAGACGGTGGCGCGGCTCGCCGAGCTGCTCACCGAGGGCGAGTTCTGGACCGCGGTGTGGAACACGATGCAGGGCTGGGCGCTCGGCCTCGGGATCGCCGTGGCGCTGGCGATCCCGCTCGGCATCATGATCGGCTCGGCCGCGCTGCTGTACCGGTCGCTGCGGTTCGTGATCGAGTTTCTACGGCCGATCCCGTCGGTGGCGCTGATCCCGCTCGCCGTGCTGATCTACGGCACCGGGCTGCAGAGCAAGGTGTTCCTGGCCGCCTTCGCGTCCTTCTGGCCGCTGTTCGTGCAGACGCTCTACGGCGTGCGGGACGTCGACCCGGTGGCGACCGACACGGCGCGCTCGTTCGGACTCGGCCGGGTGGAGCGGCTGTGGCGGATCAAGCTCCCCAGCGCCGTGCCGTACATCGCCACCGGCATCCGGATCTCCTCCGCCGTGGCGCTGATCCTCGCCGTGACCGCCGAGATCGTGATCGGCTCGGCGGGGCTCGGGCGCGCGATCAACGTGGCGCGGTCGGGCGGGGCGGTGGACCTGATGTACGCGCTGATCATCGCGACCGGCGTGATCGGCTGGCTGCTCAACATCGTGGCCACGCGCGCCGAGCGGCGCGTGCTGCACTGGCACCCGTCGCACCGCGAACAAACCGCATGACTCACACCTCACGGCTCGACACTGACGCTTGTCCACCGTGCGCACGCGGAGCTGGGGCGTGAGGCGGGCGCTCCCCGTCGCGCTGGAGATCGCCGTCCCGATCGCGATCCTCGTGATCTGGGCGCTGTGGTCGGCCGGCGGGGAGTCGTTCTACTTCCCGCCGCTGACCGACATCCTCACGACGTTCGAGGAGACGTGGCTGTTCGAGCGGGTCGGCAGCGACGTGCTCCCGAGCCTCGGGCGGCTCGGTGCCGGCTACGCGCTCGCGGTGGCGGCGGGCGTGCTCGTGGGCGTCCCGCTCGGGCTCTCGCGCACCGCCCGCCGCGGCGCGTCGCCGATCGTCGAGTTCCTGCGCGCGATCCCGCCCCCCGCGCTGCTGCCGCCGGCGATCGTCGTGATCGGGATCGGCAACTCGATGAAGGTCTTCATCATCGCCTTCGTGTGCGTGTGGCCGGTGCTGCTGAACACGATCGACGGGGTCACGGGGATCGACCCCACGCTCAACGACACGAGCCGGGTCTACGGCGTGCGCGGGGTCGACCGACTGCGCCGGATCGTGCTGCCGGCAGCCGGCCCGCAGATCTTCGCCGGCATGCGCACGAGCCTCTCGCTGGCGGTGATCCTGATGGTGATCAGCGAGATGGTGGCCAGCACGAACGGGATCGGGTTCTTCGTGCTGGAGTCCCAGCGGTCGTTCGCCATCCCCGAGATGTGGTCGGGCATCCTGCTGCTCGGCATCCTCGGCTACGTCCTGAACCTCGCGTTCGCGCTCGTGGAGCACCGGGTCCTGGCCTGGCACCGGGGCGCGCGGAAGGGAGCCTGAATGCTCGAGATCGGCGGCCTGGCCAAGGCGTACGGGGACACCGAGGCGATCCGCGACATCTCCTTCGGGATCTCCGAGCGGGAGTTCGTCGTCGTCGTCGGCCCGTCGGGCTGCGGCAAGACCACGCTCCTGAAGATCATGGCCGGGCTGCTGGCGCCGAGCGCAGGCCGTGTCGAGCTCCGGGGCACGCGGGTGACCGGGCCGCCGGAGGAGATGGCGCTCGTCTTCCAGGAGTACAGCCGCTCGCTGCTGCCGTGGATGTCGGTCCGCAGCAACGTCACGCTCCCGCTGCGCCACAAGAAGCTCGACCGCGGCGAGCGGGACCGGCTCGTGGAGGAGGCGGTCGAGGCCGTCGGGCTGACCGAGTTCGTCGACCGCTACCCGTGGCAGCTCTCCGGCGGCATGCAGCAGCGCGTCGCGATCGCCCGCGCGCTCGCCTACCAGCCCGAGATCCTGCTGATGGACGAGCCGTTCGCGTCCGTCGACGCGCAGACCCGCGGCGACCTCGAGGACCTGATCCTCCAGGTGCGCGAGCAGTACGGCGTGACGGTGCTGTTCGTGACGCACGACATCGACGAGTCGGTCTACCTGGCCGACCGGATCGTCGTGCTCGGGCCGCGGCCCACGACCGTGAAGGAGATCCTCGGAGTCGACCTGCCGCACCCGCGCGACCAGGTCGAGACGAAGGAGCTGCCGGAGTTCGCGCGCCTGCGCGCGCACGTCTACCGGCTGATCAAGCGCGAGCAGACGCCGGTGACCGGGTGAACGAGCTGCTGGAGCTGGTGCTGGCGCACAACCCGTTCCACCGCGCCCGCCTGGCCGGCCACGAGCCGGGAGCGCCGCTGCCGCCGCTGACCAAGTCCGAGCTGGTCGCCGACCAGGCCGCGCACCCGCCGTTCGGCACCAACCTCACCTACCCGCTCGAGCGCTACGTGGCGTTCCACCAGACCAGCGGCACCACCGGCCCGCCGCTGCGGGTGCTCGACACGGCGGACGACTGGACGTGGTGGCGCTCCTGCCTGGCGCGCAGCTTCGAGCAGATCGGGATCGGCGCGGCCGACCGGGTCGCGCTCGCCTACTCGTTCGGCCCGCACGTGCACTTCTGGGCGGTCAAGGAGGGTCTGCAGGAGGTCGGCGCGATGGCGGTGGCGTGCGGCGGGATGACGTCCGCGGACCGGCTGCGGACGATCGCCGACGTGCAGGCGACCGCGCTCGCCTGCACGCCCACCTACGCGCTGCGCCTGCACGAGGTCGCGCTCGAGCAGGGGATGGAGGGCGCCCTGGAGTCGATCCGCGCGGTGGTCTGCACGGGCGAGCCGGGCGGCTCGCTGCCGGCGGTGCGCTCGCGGATCGAGGAGGCGTTCGGCGCGCGCGTGTTCGAGCACGCCGGCTCCAGCGAGGCCGGCCCGTTCGGGTACCCGTGCGCGGAGGGCGGCGGCCTGCACCTCGACGAGTCGCAGTTCGCGTGCGAGATCGTCGACGGCGAGTTGCGACCGGCGCCGGAGGGCGAGCGCGGGGAGCTGATCGTCACGCCGCTCGGCCGCACCGGCTTCCCCGTGCTGCGCTACCGCACCGGCGACGTCGTGCTCAACACCGGCGAGCGCTGCCCCGGCGGGCACGCCGACCGGTGGCTGCCCGGCGGGATCGTCGGCCGCACCGACGACATGGTCGTGATCCGCGGCATGAACGTGTACCCGTCGGCGGTGGAGGAGGCCGTGCGGTCGGTGACGGGCTCGGGCGAGTTCCGCATCACCTTCTATACGGAGACCGGCGGGATGGACGAGGTCAAGCTCGAGGTCGAGCTGTCGGATGGGGCCGGCGCGCGGCGCCTGCAGGAGGTGATGCGCCACCAGCTCGGGCTGCGGATCCGCGTGGTGCCGGTGGCCGCCGGCGTGCTCCCCCGGAGCGAGGGCAAGTCGCGCCGGGTGGTCGACCTGCGGGAGGCGCGGTGGTGAGGTTCCGCGGCGCCAGCGAGCAGGTCGCCGCCGCGCTCCAGCACCACATCCAGGAGCGGGGCCTGGGGCCGGGCGACTTCCTGGGGCGCGAGGAGGACCTCGCGGCCGAGTTCGGCGTCAGCCGGCCGACGCTGCGCGAGGCGCTCAAGCTGCTGGCGAGCGGGAACCTGATCCGGGCGACCAAGGGGCCGGGCGGCGGGATCTTCGTCGCGCACACGGCCGACCAGGGCGTGCGCCGCAGCCTCAGCGACGCGATCGGGATGATGCTCGAGACCGGCGCGGTGTCCTTGCAGGAGCTGCTCGACGCGCGGACGCTGCTGGAGGTGCCGCTGGCCGGGCTGGCGGCGCTGCAGGCGGACGAGGCGACCGTGCTGCGGCTGCGGGCGGCGCTGGAGGAGGAGACCGAGGCGGGGGCCGACATCGAGGCGATCCACGCCGCCGACACCGAGTTCCACCTCGGGATCGCCGCCGCGGCCGGCAACCGGATGGCGCAGGCGCTCACCGGCTGGGTGTTCGAGGTGCTCCAGCCGCGGCTGCTGAACGAGCTGCGCGACGCCGTGGTCCCCGCGGCGGTGCTCGACCAGCACGCGGCGCTGCTGCGGGCGATCGAGAAGGGCGACCGCGCGCGCGCCGAGCGGGCGATGCGCGAGCACCTGCAGTACCTGCGCGACGTGCTGGCGATGGTGAGCGAGCGCGACGGGGGACAATCCGCCCATGGCTGACGCGTTCATCGTCGACGCGGTGCGCACGCCGGTGGGGAAGCTCGGCGGGGCGCTGGCCGGCGAGCGGCCGGACGACCTCGCTGCGCACGTGGTGCGGGCGCTCGTGGAGCGCAACCCGGGGCTGGAGGTCGACCGGATCGAGGACGTGTTCTTCGGGGATGCCAACCAGGCGGGCGAGGACAACCGCAACGTCGCCCGGATGGCCGTGCTGCTGGCGGGGCTGCCGGTCTCGATCCCCGGCGCGACCGTCAACCGCCTGTGCGGATCCGGGATGGAGGCGGCGATCCAGGCCAGCCGCCAGGTCGCCGCCGGGGATGCCTCGCTCTGCCTGGCCGGCGGCGTGGAGTCGATGAGCCGCGCGCCGTGGGTGCTGCTCAAGCCCGACCGGCCGTACCCGCGCACGCACGAGACGCTGCACTCGAGCACGCTCGGCTGGCGGATGGTCAACCCTCAGATGCCCGAGCCGTGGACGGTCACGCTGGGCGAGGGCGCAGAGGTGCTGGCCGACCGCTACGGCATCTCGCGCGAGGCGCAGGACGAGTTCGCGGTCGGCAGCCACCGGCGGGCCGCGGCGGCGTGGGAGCGCGGCGCGTTCGCAGACGAGGTCGTCGCGGTGGACGGCCTTGCGCGGGACGAGAGCGTCCGCGCCGACACGTCGATGGAGAAGCTGGCCGCGCTGAAGCCGGTGTTCCGGCCCGACGGCACGGTGACCGCGGGCAACTCGTCGCCGATGAACGACGGGGCCTCCGTGCTCCTGATCGCCGGCGAGGCTCATGCGGGCGAGCCGCTGGCGCGGATCGCGAGCCGGGCGGCGAGCGCGGTCGAGCCGCCGCTGTACGGGATCGGGCCGGTGGAGGCGGCGGAGAAGGCGCTCGCGCGCGCGGGGATCGGGTGGGGCGACCTGGCGGCGGTGGAGCTCAATGAGGCGTTCGCCGCCCAGTCGCTCGCCTGCCTGGCCGAGTGGCCGGAGCTCGACCCCGAGATCGTGAACGTGAACGGCGGCGCGATCGCGCTCGGCCACGCGCTGGGCAACTCCGGCACGCGGCTGCTGACGACGCTGGCCTGGGAGCTGCGCCGGCGCGGCGGCGGCTGGGGGCTGGCGGCGATGTGCATCGGGGTCGGCCAGGGCGTCGCGGTGGTGATCGAGGCATGACGGCCGGCTACCGGCGCGACGGCGACGCGCACCCGCCGTACCTGCACCCGGACTACCGCTCCACGCGGCTGCGCGCCCCGGACCGGCCGCTGATCCTGCTCCCCCACACGCTGTCCGAGATCACCGGGCCGGTGTTCGGGCACAAGCGGGTGGGGCCGCTCGACCACGACCTCACGCGCCAGCACGCAGGCGAGCCGCTGGGCGAGCGGATCGTCGTGACCGGGCGCGTGCTGGACGGCGACGGGCGGCCGGTGCGCGACTCGCTCGTCGAGATCTGGCAGTGCAATGCCGCGGGGCGCTACGTCCACGCGGCGGACCGGCATCCGGCGCCGCTGGACCCGAACTTCACGGGCGCCGGGCGCTGCCTCACCGATGGGGACGGGCGGTACCGGTTCGTGACGATCAAGCCGGGCGCGTACCCGTGGCAGAACCACGACAACGCGTGGCGGCCGGCGCACATCCACTTCTCGCTGTTCGGGACGGCGTTCGCGACGCGCCTGGTGACGCAGATGTACTTCCCGGGCGACCCGCTGTTCGCGTTCGACCCGATCTTCCAGTCGGTGCGCGACCCGGCGGCGCGCGAGCGCATGGTGTCGCGATTCGACATCTCGCTGACGGAGCCCGAGTGGGCGCTGGGCTACCGGTTCGACATCGTGCTGCGCGGGCGCGAGGCGACCCCGATGGAGGAGTGATGGGCGTCACGCCGTCACAGACGGTCGGCCCGTTCTTCGCCTACGCGTTGCCGTACGAGGGCGGGGAGCGGCTCGTGCGCGCGGACGACCCGGACGCGGTGCGGATCGTCGGCGCGGTGATCGACGGGGCCGGGGAGCCGGTGTCGGACGCGCTGATCGAGATCTGGCAGGCGAACCGGGCGGGGCGCTACCGGCACCCGGAGGACAGCCGCGAGGAGCTGCCTTTGGAGGACGGGTTCACCGGCTTCGGGCGCTGCCCGACGGACGCGGAGGGGCGGTTCGAGTTCGTGACCGTGAAGCCGGGGCCGGTCCCACCGCAGGCGCCGCACATCAACGTGTGCGTGCTCGCGCGGGGACTGCTGCGCCAGCTCGTGACGCGGATCTACTTCCCGGACGAGGCGGCCGCGAACGCCGCCGACCCGCTGCTCTCCTCGATCTCCGACCCCGCCGCGCGGTCGACCCTGATCGCGCGGCGGCTCGACGGGGTGCTGGCCTTCGACATCCACCTCCGGGGCGAGCGCCAGACCGCGTTCCTTGACGTCTAACGAGCTCTTCACCTTCCTCTTCGCCCCCGGGCCCGTCGTGCATCCGGTCTCGGGCGCGGCGTGGGTGCGGGCGATGCTGGACGTCGAGGCCGCGCTCGCCGCGGCCTGCGCCGACGTGGGGGCGATCCCGGAC
>JBOGYU010000098.1:0-12028 GCA_050696935.1 Solirubrobacteraceae bacterium
GCGCGAGCTCGCGCAAGCGACCCGGTACGCGGGCTCGCGCGGCGTCTCGCCGTTCGCGCGGAGCAACCGCTGGGGCGCCGGCGGCAGCGCATGGCGCGAAGAGGCGGACGACCGGGTCGCATGCCTGATCCAGATCGAGCGTGCGACGGCGCTCGACGAGGTCGAGGCGATTGCGGCGCTCGACGACGTCGACGCGCTCTACATGGGCCCGGCCGACCTCTCCAACGATCTGGGGCTGCCGCCCGACCTGGGGAATGCCGAGCTGTGTGCGGCCGCCGAGCGCATCGCCCGTGCCGCCGTCGAGCAGGGCAAGGCCGCGGCGATCCACCTGCCGGCCCCCGAGTCGGCCACAGAGATGCGCTCGGTCGGCTTCTCGTTCCTCTCGTGCACCTTCGAGAGCCAGCTGCTCCGCGTCGCCTCCGAGCGGGCGGCCGGCGCGCTGCGCTCGTAGTAGGCGGCCTCACCAGCCGCCGGCACGCGCCTCGCGGATCGCGACCGCGAACGCTTCTGGCGCCTCCAGCGGCGAGAAGTGCCCGGCGCCGGGCATCGGGGTCACGGTGACGCGCGAGAAGTAGGCGTCGAGCCGATCGCCCCACTCGCGAGGGAACAGTGGATCGTGCTCGGGCCACAGCACCCGCGCCGGCACATCGATGCGCTCCGCCGGCGCACGCTCGGCGAGGCTCGTGGCGACCGTGCCCGACCCGGCGCGATACCAGCCGATCGACGCGGTGAACGCACCGGGCTCCGCGTACGACGCGACGAGCTGGTCGAGGTCGGCGTCGGCGAGCTCGAATGACGGGCCGGACCAGTGGCTCCAGAAGTGACGCAGATACGCGCGGATCGCCTCCGGCTTGCCGTCCAGCAGCTGGTCGGCGAGCGGGAGCCGGTGGAAGGCCTGGTACCAGAACTCGCGCTGCGCAGCGGCGCTCAGCACCCGATCGCCCGCGCCCGGCAGCGGTGGCGCGAGCACGAGCGCTCGGACGCGCTGCGGAGCGGTCCGGGCGACCGTCTGCGCGATCCGGCTGCCGATGTCATAGCCCGCGAGGACGACGCGGTCGAGCGCCAGCTCGTCCATGAGCCCCACCACACTTCGTGCCTGCGCGGCCGCGGAGTAGCCCTGCGCCGGCTCGACGGCGTGCTTGTCGGACTCCCCGAATCCACGCAGGTCCGGCACGACCATGTCCATCGCGTCGGCCAGCATCGGCACCAGCGCGCGGAAGTCCGCGCGCGTTCCCGGCCAGCCGTGGAGCAGCAGGGCCGGGGGCCCCGCGCCCGAGCGATCGAACGCCAGCGAGAAGCCGTCGACCGGCAGGGAGCGCGGCACGAAGCCGAACCTAGCGGAGCGTTCAGTCCTTGGGAGGAAGGGAGCGCGCGTACGCGAGGCCGCGGTTGACCCACGGTTCGAGCTCGCGCTCGGTTTGCACGCCTTCGGGCTCTACGTGCAGCCAGCCGCGCATCGACCGGCCTCGCATCTCGAACGGCCGGGCGTGCGGCTCGGACAGCAGGGCTTCGGTGTCCGCGGGGTGGACGCGCACGAGCAGCCCGCCCTGACCGCTCGCCGCGACCGACATGTTGCCGCCGGCGAGGAACGCCAGGCCTCCGAACATGCTTCTCTCGGTGATGTCGGCGTCGCCGGCCAGGAGTTGACGAACGCGCCGTGCGAGATCCTCGTCGTACGCCATGCTGGCGACTACCGCCGCAGCCGCAGCCTGCTCACGACACCGCCGTGATCGGACGGCCACAGGCCCGAGGCGGTTCGCTCATCCGGGTCGTCGCCGGTCACGCGTGCCCTCACCGTCTTGAGCCCGGGCTTGCTGAGGACGTGGTCGACCGTGTGGTCGAAGATCGCGGCCGGGTCGAAGAGGCTGTCGTAGCAGCAGCTCTGGACGGCGCCGTTGTCCTTCATCCCGAAGTCGGCGAGCGCCCTGAACGCGAGGTCGTCGCCGGGCCTCTCGGGCTCGTTGTGCCGGGCGATCCCGGAGTTGAGGTCACCGACCAGGATCACCTGCCTGCGGGTGTCGAGCGGCCCCTCGGTCAGCTCCTTGGCCTGCGCCTCCCGGATCGAGGGATCCCCGAAGGCCTCCGGGTGGGTGTCGACGAAGCGGAACCTGCTCTTCTTGCCCCGGATCCTGGCCTCGACCGAGGCCCAGCCGCGATCGACCGGGATCGTGATCCCGCCCACGTTGGGCTCGTACCTGGTCTCGAAGTGGCCCTTCCGGGTCTTGCCGAGCTTGAGCCTGCTGTTCCTCCTGACCAGGATCACGTCGCGCATCGTGAGCCGCGCGTCGAAGTCGGCGCCGAAGCCGGCGAGGGGGCCGGTGCCGGTCGCGTCCGAGCCGTCGACATCGGCGGGCAGCTCGGCGTCGAACTCCTTCTGAACCACGACGACCCTGTACTTCGCGCCCACGCGCCTGAGCTGCCGGCGCAGGATCGCGAGGAAGTCCTGCTCGACCTCGGTGGCCGCCGTGGCGGTGGGGATCGGGCTGATCGGCGGCGCACCGCCGTCCGACGGCGTCTGCTTGCGCCAGAGCGCCACCTCCTGCAACCCGACCAGGTCCGCCTTCGACCGCTTGATCTCCCGCGCGAGCGGCGCGGCGCGCTCCGGGAACCTCGTGCTCTGGAACTCGTTCCAGATCACGCCGGCGCCGTCGATGGCCTGCGGGATCCCGGGCGCGTTGATCGCGGGCGCGAGATCGGCTCCGAGGAACACGTTGCGGGTCATGACCGTGATCTTGGGGCCGCCCTTCTTCGCCTCGGCGGCTGCCGGGATCGCCATCGCGACCACCGCCAGCACGGCGGCGGAGAGGGCGAAGCGCGGGGACCGGACAGTGGAGTGAGTGCTGACGAGCTGCAGGGGAGCGCTTCCTTGATTTCGGCGGGATTCGAGCGACGCGCCGCAATCTAGCGGCCGCGATCGCGCAACTGTAGGGCCAGGGAGACCGGACGGGCCGGCTCTTGGTCGAGTCCGCTCACGATCGCGAACCCGCGCCGATCGCACGCCGCCGTGATCATCCTCCGGAGGTCTCGGTGGACGGGTAGTTCGCCCACTCGCTCAAGGAGGATCGCCAGGTCGACGAGCTTTGCGGCAAGCGCGTCCCTTGCGAATTCCCAGTCGCGCTCGCGGTTGGCGGCGAGCTTGGACAGGATGAGGTCATGCGGCTCCAAGCAGAACGCCACAGCCCTCGTCGTGCTGGTGACGCGCGGAGGGACTTCCATGACCACGAGGCGGTCTTCCCACCCTGCGGGCGCCTTCGCCGTCTCGGGCCCGACGGCATGCGCGTAGTAGCCGTAGGTCTGGTGGAAGTGCGAACCGTCGCCCAGAGCGCCTTCGATCTCAATCGCCTTGTCAGGGGTCTTGCGCGGATATATGTCGGCTTCTTGCGAGCGAAGCAGCGACTCCACGGCGCATGGCTAGCGGATCTCCTCGACGATCTTCCGGCGCTCGGGCTCGCTCAGCGCCCCGGCGAACGGCGAGTTCTGCCGCAAGTCGCGGGCCCGCTGGCTGTCTTCGATCAGGACTTGCTTGATCTCGGGGAGCGGCCGGCGGAGCACGTCCTCCCATGCGTCGGCGTACCGCGTGTCGATGTTGCCCTCTTCGTGCCATCGCCAGAGCTGGTGCAACGCCCGCTCGACCGTGCGCCTGCGGAGATGCCGTGCGACGGCGGCGTGATAGGCGCGATTGCGGCGCTCTGCTCGGTCGTGTGGGTCTGACGTGACGACCAGGCCCGTGGGCGTCAGGGCGTCAGCCGGTGCACGCGCCTCTCTCATCGCCGGCTCGATGACGTGCAGGCGGCGGCGTCCGGATTCGCGTTCCGATGAGATCGCTTCGTACAGATCGATGAGTGCCGCGACTGGCACCGCGCTCCTCCCCGATGGCGTGATCACGACCGGCACGTCGCCGGTGTCGATCCACTTCTGGAGCGCGGTATGACTCACGCCGAGCAAGCGCGCCGCCAGCGAGCGGGACACGCTGCCGCCCAGCTCGTGCTCGAGATGCGATCTGACGGTCACGATGTCGCGTACGCCTGGAGCCTCCTGCTCGGCTCGCCGCAGGCGGACGATGTCCCGAAAGAGCTGCTCCTTTCGCGCGACGGATGGCATGAGGACAGGTACCCAAAGTTTCGAAATGCGTGTCTATCCTGCAACTTTGAGAAGGGTCGGGCCATGACGCAGGTACACGTCGCGCACACCGCCGACCTCGACGCGGCGACGCTCACGGCTGCGCGGGAGCTGCTCGACGCCGTGTTCGAGGGAGAGCTCGCCGACCACGACTGGGAGCACGCGCTGGGCGGGATGCACGCACTCGTGTGGGAGGGCGACGAGCTGATCGGGCACGCGTCCGTGGTCCAGCGGCGGCTCCTGCACGGCCGGCGCGCGCTGCGCGCCGGCTATGTCGAGGGCGTCGGGGTGAGCGCACCCCGTCGCGGGCGCGGACATGGCGCGGCGTTGATGGCGGCGCTCGAGCGAGTGATCCGCGGCGCGTACGACCTCGGTGGCCTGGGGGCGACCGACGAGGCCGCAGGGTTCTACGCGGCGCGTGGGTGGCAGCAGTGGAAGGGGCCGACCTCCGCGCTGACGCCGGCCGGCATCGCGCGGACCGAAGCCGACGACGGAGGGATCTACGTCCTTCCCGTCGCCGTGCCGCTCGACCTGTCCGCCCCGCTCGTCTGCGACTGGCGGGACGGCGACGCCTGGTAGTGCTGGCCGAAACCCTGGATCGGGCGCTAGCCGCCTCGCGCCCGCACCCCGGAAACGGTGAAGTAGTTGCGACAACAACCACACGGCTTGGCCACCCGCGCTCGTCGCCCGCCGCGCCCTCGACGGGGCGTTCGGTCGCGAGATCCGGTTCAAGAGCGCTCCCGACGCGCTGACGCTCGGCCCGGACGGCGCCCTCTGGTACGTCTCGGGCAACGAGGGCAGGATCGGACGGCTCCGGCTCGACCGCTGACGCACCGCGCCGGGGGCGACCCGCGTGGGTCGCCCCCGGCTCAGAGCGGAAGGGTGAAGCGGAACGCGCTGCCGCCGCCGTCGGACTCGACCCAGATGCGGCCGCCGTGGGCCTCGACGATGCGGCGGCACACGGCCAGCCCGATCCCCGCGCCCCGCACGCCGAGGACCTCGACGAGCTGCGGATCCTCTCCCCACGGCTCCGGTTCGACGACGGAGTCCCGCTCGGTCACGCGCGCAGGATGGTTGGGCGCCCGGGATGCTCGAGCACGACAGGCGGCCTTCGCCTTTGGCAAGAGCTCCTCAGTGTGCTTGACCGGTGGCGATCCACGCGCGCGCGGTCAGCCGGAACGGCTCGGTGCCGACGCCCAGGCGGCGCTGGAACTCCGCCTTCAGAGCTGCCCTGCGCTCGGGCGCGAGAGACGTGGTGTAGGCGCCCGAGGGCGCGACGCGGGATTCCAGCGGCGCCCAGAGGTCATCGAAGTCCTCGTAGCCGGCGGCGACGACGACGGGAGAGACGCTGACGTCGGCAAGTCGGGCCGCCGACCACAGCTCGCCGAGCTCGTCGGGGGTGCAGTACGGCATGCAGCGCCCCTCGTCGCGCTCGGCCGCCGACGGGTCGAGCGCGACCGCCGCGTCCCAGAATCGCCGCAGGATCGTCATCTCTCCCGCGTAGTCCCACACCGCGGCCGCAACCGTACCCCGGGCCGCGTGACCCGCTGCATCTCGCGCACGCCCGCCAGGGGATCGGTCATGAAGTTCACGACCAGCTGGGCGAGCGCGTGATCGAACGCGCCGTCCTCGAACGGCAGCGTCTCGGCGGATGCGAGCTCGACCTGCACGCCCGACAGGCGTTGGCGGCACGCTTCGACGAAGGGGGCCGACGGATCGACCGCCGCCACCCTCTCGGCGCCCAGCAGCGAGACGAGCTCGCTCGCCAGAGCGCCCGGCCCGCACCCCACGTCGAGTGCGCGCTGACCCGGCCGCACGCCGGCCGCGTCGATCAGGGCACGCGCGAGCTCGCCGCCGTAGCGGCCGATGTGCCGGTCATACGCCTCCGCCGGCGTGCGGAAGGTCGCTGCTCCCGTTGCGTCGCTCATGCGCGCGAGCCTGCCGCCGCCACGCCTCCCGGTCAAGGGGAGCGCGGTCTACGGTCTGCCGCCGTGCCCGTCGTCCCGCTCCGGCGCAACCGCGACTTCGTCCTGCTCCAGCGCGGGCAGCTGCTGTCCTCGGCCGGCAGCGAGTCGACGGCGATCGCGTACCCGCTGCTCGTGCTGACGCAGTCGCCGGCGAAGGCCGGCGTGGTCGCGTTCGCGCGGGTGGTGCCGTTCGCCACGCTGGGACCGCTCGCCGCCGGCGTGCTCCTGAGCGTCGCGTCGGCGCGGGCGACGATCGCCGCGTTCGCCGGCTCGGCCTCGTCCTCGCCCTGTGGGGGACCTTGAGCCGGCGATCCGGAACGCCCCGAGCCTGGACGAGATCGGCTGAGTCAGGGATGGTTCCAGGCTTCCGGCCGGGGCTGCACGAGATACTCGCCCCGCCGGACCGCCTCGACCGCCAGCCGCGCCGGCCTGAACGAGCCTTCGCGTCCTTTGCAGATCTCCGTCAGCGCCCGGTACACGCTCCGGCCGGCTGGCGCGCTGGTACGCGGCGCCGGCCGCCGGTTGAATCCACGCGTGAGGGACGCTGCCGTTCGGCGGCACGAACTTCCTTGCCGAGCTCATCGGGGCAGGGCGGCGGCCGCGGCCCGCACCGCGGCGAGGAGCGCCTGGGTTGACGGGCGCGCGGCGTCCGCGGCGCGGGTGACGGCGAGGATCGCCCGGCTGAGGGGATGGCCGGCGATGCGCCGCACCGCCGTGCCCGGATGGCGACCCGGTAGGACGAGGTCGGGAAGCAGCGTCACCGCCATCCCGCGGGCGACGAGCGCGAGGCTGACCGTCGCGTCGTTGGTGCGGTGGCGGATGTCGGGGTCGAAGCCACCATGCTCGCGGCAGGTCCGCTGGACGATCTCCTCCCAGGCCATCCCTGCGTGACCGGTCGCCCACGCTTCGCCGGCGAGCTCGGCCAGCGGCACGGCGTCCGGGTGCCGCCGCGCCGCCGGGTGCGCGGCGGGCAGGACGAGGTTCACCGGGTCCCGGAGCAGCTCGTGGCGGTGCAGGCCCGCCGGCTCCCGCCAGGGCTGGTGCTGCCACTCGTCGCCCAGCACGAGGTCGACGTCGCCGAGCGCCAGCGCGGGCAGCGCCTGCTCTGGCTCGGCCTCGATCAGCTCGCACCGCAGCCTGGGCGCGTCGCGCGCCAGCGCCTCCATCGCCGGCAGCGCGAGGCGCAGCGCCACGGACTGGAACGCGGCGATGCGACCGCGGCCGGTGACCGTGCCGGCGGCGGCGGCCAGCTCCGCCTCGGCGAGCGCGGCGCGCTCGAGCAGCGCGTCGGCGTGCTCGACCAGCACGAGCGCCGGGTCGGTCAGGCGCACACCGCGGCCGGCGCGCTCGAGCAGGCGCACGCCGGCTTCGCGCTCGAGCATCGCGAGCTGCTGCGAGACGGCCGACGGCGTGAACTGGAGCGCGTCGGCGACCGCGGCGATCGTCCCGCGCTCCTTCAGCTCGCGGAGCAGGCGCAGGCGACGGAGATCGAGCATCGTGCAGGAACGCTACCGATTCTCGCTCAGTAATCGGAAGCGATCCTGGCGCTTGGATCCGCCACGATGCGCTCCGTGCGCTCCTCGGGAAGCCTCCTCTGCCTCGGCTCCGGCGCCGCCTTCGGCGCCATGGCCGTCTTCGGCAAGCTCGCCTACGACGGCGGCGCGACGGTCGGGACGCTGCTCGCCGTCCGCTTCGTGCTGGCCGCTGCGCTGTTCTGGGCGCTGGTCCTCGCGGGCGGTGCCGCGCGCGAGGTCCGGGCGCTGGGCCGCCGCGACGTGGGTGCCGGCCTCGCCCTGGGCGCCTGCGTCTACGCGATCCAGGCCGGGTGCTACTTCGCCGCGCTGGAGCGCATCGACGCGTCGCTGCTGTCGCTGCTGCTCTACACGTTCCCCGCGATGGTCGCCGCCGCCGCGGTCGTCCTGGGCCGCGAGCGCGTCGACGGCCGCCGCCTGGCCGCGCTAGGGCTGGCTTCCGGCGGGCTCGTGCTGGTCGTGGCCGGCGCGGCGGGCGCGCTCGACCCGCTCGGCGCCGCGCTCGGGCTCGGCGCCGCGGTCGTCTACAGCACGTACATCCTCGTCGGCGAGGGGATCGCCCGGCGCATGCGCCCGCGCGTGCTCTCGGCGCTGGTGTGCAGCGGCGCGGCGGCATCCCTGACCGCCGGCACGGCCCTGCTCGGCGACCTGCGTCCGGGCGAGCTGACCGTCGCCGGCTGGGGATGGCTGGCGTGCCTGACCGTGGTCTCGACCGTCGCCTCGATCAGCCTCTTCTTCGCCGGCCTGCGGCGCGTCGGGCCGACGACCGCCTCGATCCTGGCCACCGTCGAGCCGCTGGTGACGGTGCTGCTCGCGTTCCTCGTCTTCGGGGAGATGCTCGGGGCGGTGCAGGTCACCGGCGGCGCGCTCGTGCTCGCCGCGGTACTGGTTCTGCAAGCTCGACGAATGACATGGAGGACGGCATGGGCAGACCGTTGACGGGCAGGGTGGCGCTGGTCGCCGGGGCGACGCGCGGCGGCGGACGCGGCATCGCGGTCGCGCTCGGCGAGGCGGGCGCCACCGTCTACGCGACGGGACGCAGCACGCGCGAGCGACGCTCCGAGATCGATCGGCCGGAGACGATCGAGGAGACCGCCGAGCAGGTGACCGCGGCCGGCGGCGAGGGCATCGCCGTCGCGGTCGACCACCTCGATCCCGCGCAGGTCCGCGGCCTCGTCGAGCGCATCGACGCCGAGCACGGTCGCCTCGACGTGCTCGTCAACGACATCTGGGGCGCCGAGCACCTCTTCGAGTGGAACACGCCGCTGTGGGAGCACGACCTCGAGAACGGCATGCGACTGCTCCGCCTCGCGATCGACACTCACCTGATCACCAGCCACCACGCGCTGCCGCTGCTGGTGCGCCGCGCCGGCGGGCTGGTCGTCGAGGTCACCGACGGCACGGCCGACTACAACGGGGGCCACTACCGGGTCAACGCCTTCTATGACCTCGCCAAGACGTCGGTGATCCGCATCGCCTGGGCGCAGGCGCAGGAGCTTCGCTCGCACGAGTGTGCGGCCGTGGCGCTGACCCCCGGCTGGATGCGCTCGGAGGCGATGCTCGAGCACCACGGCGTCAGCGAGTCGAACTGGCGGGACGCGACCGAGCGCACGCCGCACTTCTGCATCTCCGAGAGCCCCAGGTATGTCGGCCGGGCCGTCGCCGCGCTCGCCGGCGATCCCGACGCGGCGCGCTGGAACGGGCAGTCGCTGTCCAGCGGGCAGCTCGCGCAGGTCTACGGGTTCACGGACCTCGACGGCACCCGCCCCGACTGCTGGCGCTACATGGTCGAGGTGGTCGAGCGTGAGGGAGCGCCCGCCGGCGACGCCGGCTACCGCTGACCGGCAGCCGTCGACGTCCGTGCGCGCGGACCGAGCAGGTGAGACACCGTCACCGCGCGCCACGTCCCCTCGCGCAGCAGCCGGTCGACGGCTTCGGCGGTCGGCGCGAGCTCCCGCCGGTCGTCGCGCAGGAGCACGATGGACCCGGGCCGCAGGGCGGCGATCGTCCGGTCGTAGATCGCCGCCGCGCCGGGCTCCTCGAAGTCGCGCGGGTCCACGTCCCAGAGCACCGTCCTCGGGCGGTGACATGCCATTGCCAGCTGGAGCCGGCGATTGGTGAGCCCGAACGGGGGCCGGTACACGCGCGGGCGGACCCGTAGCCGGACCGGACGAGTTCGGCGGTGCGTGCGGCTTCGCCGAGCTCGACCGGCGATCGGAATCGGGGTTCGATCCCGCGGCCGGCATCAGTGCGGAGCCGCACGAGCTGCGACCGCCCGCCGGGGTGCTCCTCCTGGCCTACCTGCGCGCCGAGCCAGTTGGCTGCGGCGCACTGAAGCACCACCCGCACGCACCGAGTGAGATCAAGCGCATGTGGATCGCCGACTCGGTCCGCGGGCTCGGCATCGGCCGGCGCCTGCTCGCCGAGCTCGAGGCGCGAGCAGCGGAGCACGGAGCCCGCGCCGTCCGGCTCGAGACCAACCGCAACCTGACCGAGGCCATCGCCATGTACCGCAGCGCCGGCTACGTCGAGGTGCCCGCCTTCAACGACGAGCCGTTCGCCCACCACTGGTTCGAGAAGGACCTGTGACGCGGCCGCTTGTGGCGGCCTTCGTCATGGGTGCGAGCGTGGCTGGGGGTCGGTCATCGCGCCGGCGCCCGCTCCTTGCGCGGCCCCGGGAGGGAGGCACAGCCGCGGCCGGCGAGGGCACGGGCTACCGTGAGACGTCGCGATCGGAGACTCCGGTCCCGGACCCTCGTCCGCGGTCTCCGCCGTCGCCGGCGACCGGGACCTGCGTCTCAACGATCGCTGCGCTTCGCGCTCCAGGGCTCGCCTTCCGTCCGCTCTCGACGACCGAGTCTGGGCGAATGGCCGTCCCCGTCGCGCCGGTGCGTTCCTTCCGGTCGGCGTGGCCCGCGTCGCGGAGGGCCGTCGCTGTCGCCTCACGCGAAAGCAGCGCCGAGCTGATGGCGCTACGGCCGGCCCGCCCGCTGTCGCTCGTCGTCCGCAGCGAGCGTCGTCCGCACCTCCGCGGAGACGCTCGCCTTCGCGGAAGGTAACGCTCTCGGGTGGCCGTGCCGTGGTGTTACGGTTCGCTGTTGCAGAGCGCCGAATGCGCCGGCGAAGAAGACGAGCGGGTCTTTGTACGTAACCGGTGCGGTCCTCCACGGCTCCCAGCACACACGTGCTGACCAGCCAAGACCGAGGGCAGGCCGCGAGGCGGTCAACATCGCGGCGCCGCCAGGCGGAACCGATCTCGAGCAGCCTAGGCCGGTGGCGGCGGGCTGAGCTGGGCCATCATCCCGGCCTGGTCCCAGTACACGTGGTGCTCGACGAACTTGTCGTCACCGAGCCGGAAGAAGTCGGCGAACGGCACGTCGATTGCGTTGCCGCTCGCGGGGATCTCGCCCTGCGGGGTCGAGAGCGCGCCCCTGTGCGTGCCCCTGAAGCGCGCCTCGACAGCGACCGCGTCGCTGGCCTCGACGACCGACACGAGCTCCATGTACGCATCGGGAAGGGCGCTCCTGAACGCCTCGGCAAACGCCTTCCACGCATTCGCGTCTTGCTGCCCCGCCGGCGAGACGTGCGTACAGTCGGGGCTGAACAGGTCGGCCGCGCCGTCGAGGTCGCCTGCTGCGAACCGCTCGTAGAACCGCTCAGCGCTGTCCCGCGGTCGTCCCATCGCTTGCTCCCTTCGGTTGTGTCGAGGCAACGCTATCTCCACTGGATCGCTGCGGTGAACAAAGTCCGTCCGCCGGCCGCCGGTTGTGTTCTCGCGCAGACTCGGGCTCTCGAAGCCGGGGCCCGCCGTGTCCGAGTGCGGCCGCCAGCGGCATGCCGTGGACGTTCTGCGGCAAGCCAGCCGGGATCGTGACCATCGCGATCGCCCCGCGAGCTCGTCGGCGCCCGCTGGGAGATCGTCACCGCCCGCTGAACCCGACGACATCCGTCTGGCGCGTCGAGGCGGCGCGGCGGTCCGGGCACCGCGCACGCACGAACGTCCGCGCTTTCGCCTGTGAGTCACCCACCCAGCCTACGGGCGGCGCCGCTCGATTTCAGACCGCGGACGCTGCGACGAACCGAGGTCCTGAGACCCCCGCGGGTCTCGAATATGAGGCTGACCAAGCGTCGCGCCTACCCGCACCCCGCGCCGCCCCGATACGCCAGACCACACGCGCTCAAACCCACCACGCCCCGCAGAACGCGACGAACACCGCCCTGCGCCGTTGACAACTCCACCCCCATATGAGGCGAAAGGAGCAGCGCGCCACCGACGCCGCCCAACCGTCGTCTGAGACGCCCGCTCGTCGCGGAGTGCCGCACCGCCACGACGGGCGACCGCGATGAGTTGTCGCGCGCGCGACCATCCGATTTGTGGGCGATGATGACGTTTCAATGACTCGAGCAGGC
>JBOGYU010000099.1:0-12018 GCA_050696935.1 Solirubrobacteraceae bacterium
TGGCGACGACGATCGCCGCGCCCACCGCGCCGGCGCCCGGGACCGCCGTCGCGCCCGCCACGACAGTCGAGCCCGCCTCGTCGCCGCACGCCACCGCCGTCGTGCCCGCCTCGCTGGCGGAGGAGCGCCTGCGCAAGCGCACCCGCCAGCTCGCGCTGGCCAACCACATCGGTGCCCGGCTGGCCGCGATGACCGGCGTGGAGGCGATCGTCGACGCGGCCGTGGACGAGCTGCACCGCGCGTTTCGGCTACCACCTGTGCGCGGTGATCCGGATCCGCGACGACGGCCGGGTCGACGCCGCCGCCCTCCGCGGCGCCGGCTTCCTGCGGCTCGGCGCCCGCCGGTGGTCCCAGCCGCGGGACGCCGGGCTGATCGGCCGCTGCCTGCGCCAGGAGCGGCCGGTGCTCGCCAACGACGTCCTCGCCGAGCCCGACTACGGCGTCACCGCCGAGACCGTGAGCGTGCGATCCGAGCTGGTCGTCCCGCTGTGGGTCTCCGGCGAGCTGTGGGGCGCGATCAACCTGGAGGAGGACCGCACCGGCGCGTTCGACGAGGACGACGTGCGGCTGGCGGAGACCGTGGCCGACCAGGTCGGCGCCGCGCTGCGCTCCGCGTTCCTGTACGAGCAGCTCGACCGCGCCTACATGGGCACCGCCGAGGCGCTCGCCGCGGCGCCGGAGGCCAAGGACGCGTACACCGCCCACCACGCGCGCTCGATCGTCGAGCACGCCGAGGCGGTCGGGCGCCGGCTCGGGATGGACGCGCACGCGCTGCGCGACCTGCGCTACGGCGCCGTGTTCCACGACATCGGCAAGATCGCCGTGCCGGAGGCGATCCTCAACAAGCGCGGCCCGCTGACCACGGAGGAGCGCGAGCAGATCGAGCGGCACACGATCGTGGGCGAGCAGATCCTCGCCCCGGTGGAGTTCCTGGCCGGCGCCCGCCGGCTCGTGCGGCACGAGCACGAGCGCTGGGACGGCGCGGGCTACCCGGACGGCCTCGCCGGCGAGGCGATCCCGCTCGGCGCGCGGATCATCCTCGCCTGCGACGCGCTGCACGCGATGACCTCCGACCGCCCGTACCGGGCGGCGATGACGCTGGAGGCCGCGATCGCCGAGCTGCGCGCCGGCGCCGGGAGGCAGTTCGACCCGGAGGTGGTCGACGCCTTGCTGGAGGTGCTCGTTGGCGTGCCGGCGGGTCGGGCGAACGTCAACGGCCGCTTATAGGGGGAGGCGGGTGCGTATTTCTTGACCATCGCCGCCCGCTGGCACGTCGTGGTCAAGAAACGCCGCCTATAGCGCGTGCTTCTTGACCAGGGCGGTTGGGAGGTCGGCGATTGACGAGAAACGCTGCCTCGCCGCCCTCCCGGACCGCCGCCCTACCTGCCCGCCGTTGACGTTCGCCGAGCCCGCCGGGCGGCCACAGATCAGTCAGCCGCCGGCGGCTCGCTCTCCGGCAGTCCCGGCAAAGGGGCGTCGTCCTCGTCCAGGTCGGCCGGCGGGCCGAGCGGCTGGTCGGGGATCTCCGGCTCGCCCTCGTCGGGCGTGGGCGGCTCGGGCGGGACGTCGGGGTCGTCGGGCGTGATCGGGGTGTCGCGCTCGGTCATCGGTCGCCGCCTACCCGCAGCACCGTCGGAGCACCCCACTCGTGCAGCACCTCCGGCACCTCGACGCCGCCGTCCTCGCGCTGGCCGTTCTCCAGCAGCGCGATCAGGGTGCGGCCCACCGCCACGGCGGTCCCGTTGAGCGTGTGCACGTGCCGCGGCTTGCCCCCGTCCGGGCGGTACCGGATGTCGAGCCGGCGCGCCTGGAAGTCGGTGGTGTTGGAGGTGGAGGTCAGCTCGCGGTAGCGCTGCTGGCCGGGCAGCCAGGCCTCGCAGTCGTACTTCTTCACGGCCGACGCGCCGAGGTCGCCCACCCCGATGTTCACGACGCGGTAGGGGATGCCGAGCGCCTGGAGGATCTCCTCCTCCAGCGCCAGCAGCAGCTTGTGCTCGTCGCCCGACGCCTCCGGCTCGACGAAGCTGAACATCTCGACTTTGTCGAACTGGTGCACGCGGAAGATGCCTCGCGTGTCGCGCCCCGCGGCGCCCGCCTCGCGGCGGAAGCAGGGAGAGAAGCCGGCGTACCGGAGCGGCAGCCGGTCGACGATCTCCCCCGCGTGCAGGGAGGCGAGCGGCACCTCGCTCGTGCCGGCGAGGTAGAGCGCGTCGTCGGCGAGCCGGTAGATCTGCTGCTCGGTGTCCGGCAGGAAGCCGGTCCCGTGCAGCGCCTCCTCGCGCACGAGCACGGGCGGGACGACCGGCTCGAAGCCGCGGTCGCCCAGCAGGCCGATCGCCCAGCGCACGAGCGCGAGCTCGAGCAGGACCAGGTCGCCCTTCAGGTACGTGAAGCGCGAGCCGGCCACGCGCGCGCCCGCCTCCATGTCGATCAGCGGGCCCGCCAGCTCGAGGTGATCGCGGCCGGACCGTCCCGCCTCGCCGACCTCGCGGAGCGTCTCGTCCTCGTCCGCGGCCGTCGGATCTGGCGGGTTGGGGAGCGAGGCGAGCGCCTGCTCGAGCTCCGCCTCCGCCCCGGCCAGCTCCTCGCCCAGCGCCTTCACGCGCCGCGCGACCTCCTGCATCGCCGCGATCTCCTCGGCGGCGTCGCCGCCCGCCTGCTTCGCCCGCCCGATGGCCTGCGAGGCCTCGTTCTGGCGCGCCCGCAGGGACTCGACCTCCGGCAGCAGCTCGCGCCGCCGGGCGTCGAGCGCCAGCGCGCCGTTCAGCCGCGCCTCCGACCCGTCGCGGCGCCGCGCGAGCGCCGCTCGCACGGGCTCCGGGTCACGGCGGATCTCCCTCAGGTCCAGCAGGTCTAATTGCCGCCGGTCGGGGGCGCCGTGCCGGGCGTGGCCGGCCGGTCGGCCTCGCGCCCGGAGTACTCGGCGACGAACTCGGCCACCTGCTGGGCCTCCTCGCCGGTCACGATGTTCTGCGGCATCGGGCCCGAGGAGAAGCCGCCGTTGCGGATCGCGTACAGCACGTCCTCGACGCTCTCCTGGCGCTCGTTGAAGTTCGGGCCGTCCCGGCGCTCGCGCGAGCCGGCCTCGACCGCCGAGCCCTTGGCCCCCGCCACCTCGAGCGTGTGGCAGCCGGCGCAGTTCTGGTCGAAGATCTGCGCGCCCTGGTAGAGGGGATCGTCCTCCGCGAGCTGGATGCCCTGCTCCCCGCAGGCACCGAGCGCGAGCGCGGCCGCCGTGAGCGGTCCGGCGAGCAGGAGACGGCGGGAGCGGGCCATGAAGGGCGCACAGCATACGGAACAATCCCGCGTCCGATGCCCGTCGCGCGCGCCCTCCCACGCATCGTCGCCGCGGCCTTCGCCGCCCTCGCCGTCGCCGGCTGCGGCGGCGCCGGCCCGACGGTCCGCGAGCGCGACGGGCGCGTGGCGATCGTGCTCGACGACTTCTCGATCAGCCCCCAGCGGGTGCGGGTGCCGGCGGGCGAGGTCGCCTTCGACGTCGTCAACCGCGGGCGCGCCGGCCACAACTTCCGCCTCAAGCGCGGCGAGGGCGAGCCGGTCAAGCTCACCACCCTCCTCCCCGGCGACCGCGAGCGCGCCGCCGGCCGCGTGCGGCGCGGCGACTACAAGATGGTCTGCACCGTCGCCAACCACGAGGAGCTGGGCATGTACGGCACCCTCGTCGTGCGATGAGGAACGTCCCGCCCGACCGCTTCCGCTCCGTGATGGGGCACTTCGCCACCGGCGTCGCGGTCGTCACGGTGTCCACGCCGGAGGGGCCGGTCGGCATGACCGCCAACGCCGTCTGCTCGCTCTCGCTGGACCCCGTCCTGCTGCTCGTGTGCTTCGACAACGACGCGCGCACGCTGCCGGTGGTGCGCGAGACCGGCCGCTTCGGCGTCAACGTGCTCGGCGCCGGGCAACAGGACCTCGCGCGGCTGTTCGCCTCCAAGCGGCCGGAGCGGGAGAAGTTCGCGGGCGTGGCGCACTCCGTGCACGCCGGGATCCCGGTGATCGACGGGGCGCTCGCGTGGGTCGGCTGCCGGCTGGAGCGGCTCGTGCCCGGCGGCGACCACACGATCGGGATCGGCGCGGTGGAGGCGGCGGAGGCCGGCGCCGGCGAGCCCCTCCTGTGGTTCCGCGGGGGCTACCGCGCGTGACCGGCCTGCACGTCGCTCTCGGCGCCGCGCTGATCGCCGTCAACCTCGCGGCCGGGGCCTGGGGCGCCTGGCGCTGGTGGCGCGTGGAGCCGAGCGCCGCCTTCTGGCCGATGCTGCGCACCGGGCAGGCGCTCGTGATGGTGCAGGCGGTCCAGGGCGCGATCCTGCTCGCGATGGGCGAGGAGCTGCCGGAACTGCACCTCGTCTACGGCCTCGTCCCGCTCGGCGTGTCGTTCCTCGCCGAGCAGCTGCGCCTGGTCGCCGCGGATGCGGTGCTCCAGCAGCGTGGGCTGGAGGGCCGGGCCGCCGTGGAGGCGCTCCCGGAGGCCGAGCAGCACAGCCTCGTCCACGCGATCGTGCGCCGCGAGATGGGCGTGATGGCCGCCTCCGCGCTCGTGGTCGCCGCGCTCGGGGTACGAGCAGCGGGACTGTGAGCGAAATGCCACTAAGTAACATTCCCGCACAAGCGCCGCCGCGCGGTGCTAATAATCCACGAGCGTGATCCGGTCCTACCTTCCCGCGCTGGTGTTCGTCGGCCTCGGCACGTTGATCGGGTTGGCGTTCGCCGTGCTGAACTCGGTGGTCGGCCCGCGCAGGCTGCGCCGCCTGGAGGCGACGACCGATCCGTACGAGTGCGGCCTGCCATCCGAGGTCAAGAGGAACTTCCGCTTCGGGATCAGCTTCTACCTGATCGCGATGCTGTTCATCATCTTCGACATCGAGGTCATCCTCCTGTTCCCGGTGGCGATCCAGCTCGGCGCCTTCGGCACGTTCGCGCTCCTGGAAACCGGCGTCTTCATCGCCCTGCTGGCCGTCGCGTACATCTACGTCTGGCGACGAGGGGCGCTCGAATGGAGATAACCCGCCGCGAGGACTTCCGCTCGCGCCAGCTGAGCGCCCGCCGGATGCTCAAGGGGGAGCTCGAGGGCCCCGAGCTGGACCAGTACGTCGAGGAGCGGGTGCTCACCACCACGCTGCAGAAGGCAGCGAGCTGGGCCGCGGGGAACGCGATCTTCCCCGCCACCTTCGGTCTCGCCTGTTGCGCGATCGAGATGATGTCGATCGTCGGCGCGCGCGTCGACGTCGCGCGGTTCGGCTTCGAGGCCTTCCGCGCCTCCCCGCGCCAGGCCGACCTGCTGATCCTCTCCGGCCGGGTCTCGATCAAGATGGCGCCGGTCGTGCGCCGCATCTACGACCAGATGCTCGAGCCCAAGTGGGCGATCGCGATGGGCGCCTGCTCCTCCTCGCAGGGGGTGTTCAACAACTACGCGGTCGTGCCGGCCGACAAGTTCATGCCGGTCGACCTGCACGTGCCCGGCTGCCCGCCGCGCCCGGAGGCGCTCATGCACGGCATCCTGAAGCTGCGCGCGATGATCCTCGCCCAGCCCGACCTCGGCTGGCGCGCGCGGTACGGGGGCCAGGGGACCGAGGAGTTCGTGGAGTCCGACCTGAATGCCTGACGCCACCGGCCTCGAGCTGCTCGCGCAGGACCTGCGCGGCGCCCACGGCGACGGCGCGGTGCTCGGCACGGAGTACTTCCGCGACAAGGCGGCGATCCGGGTGGACCCCGCCATGGTCGGCGAGGCGCTCGCCTTCATGCGCGAGCGCGGGTTCGGCTTCCTTGCCAGCGTCCACGGGCTGGACTACTTCCCCGATGAGCCGCGGCTCGGCGTGCAGTACGAGCTGCTCGACATGACCGCGGTCGACCGGATCACGATCCGCCTCAGAGTCCCGCTCGACGCGCCGAACGTCCCCTCGGTCACGCCCGACTGGCCGACCGCCGACCACCAAGAGCGCGAGGTCTACGACATGTTCGGCGTGATCTTCGACGGCCACCCGGACCTGCGCCGGATCCTCATGCCCGAGGACTACGAGGGCCACCCCCAGCGGCGCGACTTCCCGGTCGGCGGCGAGCCCGTCCTGTTCACCCACAACGAGCCCCGCACGCCGGGGTACTGGCAGCCGTGAGCGACCAGCTGACCTACCGCGAGCTGGAGGACTCGATCGAGCTCTCCCACATCGCGCACGGGGCCGAGCAGGAGCTGCTGACACTCAACATGGGCCCGCACCACCCTGCCACCCACGGGGTCCTGCGGCTGCTGACCACGCTCGACGGCGAGGTCGTCAAGGACATGAAGCCGATGATCGGCTACGTCCACACGGGGATCGAGAAGACCGCCGAGGACAAGGCGTACTGGAAGGTCATCCCGGTCGTCGAGCGGATGGACTACCTCGCCTACTACTTCAACGCGATGGCGTTCTGCGGCGCGGTGGAGACGATCCTCGGCCTCGAGGTGCCCCCGCGGGCCCAATACCTGCGGGTCATGCACATGGAGCTCAACCGGATCATGTCCCACCTCGTGTGGGTCGCCACCGGGGCACTCGACCTCGGCGCGATCTCGATGTTCTGGTACGGCTTCCGCGACCGCGAGCAGATCATGGACCTGTTCGAGATGTCCTCCGGCCAGCGCATGCACACGCGGTACATCCAGGTCGGCGGCGTGATGGAGGACATCCCGGCCGGCTTCGAGAAGAAGCTGCGCGCGTTCTGCGCACAGATGCCCGAGCGGGTGGACCAGACGCGCGCGCTGCTGGCGAAGAACGAGATCGCGCTGCACCGCCTGCGCGGCGTGGCGGCCGTGGACGAGGAGACGCTGCTGGGCCTCGGCGTGACCGGCCCGCTGCTGCGCGCGACCGGCAACCCGTGGGACCTGCGCAAGGCCGCGCCCTACTCGAGCTACGACCACTTCGACTTCAAGATCCCGGTCGGCACGGTGGGCGACAACTGGGACCGCTTCGCGGTGCGCCTGGAGGAGATCAAGCAGTCCGTGCGGATCATCGAGCAGACGCTCGACGGCCTGCCCGAGGGCCCGTACATCTCGGAGGACCGCAAGTACGCGCTGCCGCCGCGGCACGAGCTGGCGACCTCCATGGAGGCGCTCATCCACCACTTCAAGCTCGTCACCGAGGGCTTCCGGGTGCCGCCCGGCGAGGCGTACTACCCGATCGAGTCCCCACGCGGGGAGCTCGGCTGCTTCGTGCGCGCCGACGGCTCCTCCAAGCCAGCGCGCGTGCACATGCGCGACCCGAGCTTCGTGAACCTGCAGGCGCTCAAGCCGATGGTGGAGGGCCTGTACATCGCCGACCTGATCGCCACGCTCGCGATGCTCGACCCGATCCTCGGCGGGATCGACCGCTAGTGCGTCCCTCCGTGATATCGGCGGGTCGCCTGGCGGAGTCACGGTCGTGGCTGCCCGTGCACGGCATCCGGTTGCATGCTGGTGGCACGTGTCCGGATGCCGGGTGCGGGCAGCCGCGAGCGTGGCCCGCCAGAACCCGTCGAGATTGCGGAGGGGCGCACTAGATGGAGGTCAAGCGCTTCGCGCACGGCTCGCGCGTCCCCGGCTGGGACGAGGCGGCCGACCTCAGCAAGGACCCGGCCGTTGTCCCCGACCCCGCGACCACGCCGGTGCCCGACCACGTGCGGGCGGCGATCGAGGCGCACATGGCGTCGTATCCCGACGTGCGCTCGGCCGCCATCCCGGCACTGCACGTCGTCCAGCGCGAGCACGGCTGGTGCTCCCCCACCGCGATCGAGCAGGCCGCCTGCGTGATGCGGCTCACCCCCGGCTACCTGGCCGCGATCGCGACCTTCTACGACATGTTCGCGACGCACCCCAAGGGCCGGCACGACGTGTTCGTGTGCACGAACATCTCGTGCTCGCTGCTCGGCGCCGACGCGATCTACGAGGAGATGCTGTCCGCCGCCGGCGACGACCCGGACTTCCACGTGAAGGCGTTCGAGTGCCTGGGGGCGTGCGACATCGCGCCGATGGCGTCGGTGAACGGCGACTACGTCGGCCCGCTCGAGGCCGCCGACTGCCGCGCGATCGTCGACGACCTGAAGGCCGGGCGCGAGGTGCTCCCGGACAAGCAGCTGCGCAAGCGCAAGGTGGCCGGCGGATGAAGGTGCTCTTCGAGGGCCTGGACGAGCCGGGCCTCGCCACGCTCGACGGCTACTCGGAGCGCGGCGGCTACGAGATGCTGCGCAAGGCGCTGACGATGGAGCCCGAGGACGTGCTCGGAGAGATGCTCGAGTCCGGGGTCCGCGGCCGCGGCGGCGCCGGCTTCGCGATCGGCAAGAAGATGTCCTTCATCCCCAAGGGGACGATGGACAAGTACCTGGTCTGCAACGCCGACGAGTCCGAGCCCGGCGCGTTCAAGGACCGGGAGCTGATGCAGAAGAACCCGCACCGGCTGATCGAGGGGATCATCATCGGCGCCTACGCGATCGGCGCCAACAAGTCGTTCATCTTCATCCGCGGCGAGTACCGGCACCAGGCCGACGTGCTCGACGCGGCGGTCGCCGAGGCGCGGGAAGCCGGCCACCTCGGCGAGCGCATCCTCGGCTCCGACCACACGCTCGACCTGGTCGTCCACCGCGGCGCCGGCGCGTACATCTGCGGCGAGGAGACCGCGCTGCTCGACGCGCTGGAGGGCAAGCGCGGCAACCCGCGGCTGAAGCCTCCGTTCCCCGCGGTCCAGGGGCTCTACCGCGGGCCGACGCTGATCAACAACGTCGAGACGCTGATGAACGTGCCGATCGTGCTGCGGATGGGCGGCGCGGAGTACGCGAAGGTCGGCACCGAGACCTCGACGGGCACCAAGGTCGTCTCCATCTCCGGCTGCGTGCAGCGCCCCGGCAACTACGAGGTCGTGCTCGGCACGCCGGCGCGCGAGATCGTCTACGGCCTCGCCGGCGGGCCGCCGGAGGGGCGGACCATCAAGGCGTGGTTCCCCGGCGGCTCGTCCGCCCCGGTGCTCCCGGGCACCGACGAGTACCTCGACCTGCCGTACGACTTCGACTCGCTGGCCAAGGCCGGCTCGATGCTCGGCTCGGGCTCGATCATCGTGATCGACGACTCGATCTCGATCGTCGACGTGGCGCTGAAGACGGCGAAGTTCTACCGCCACGAGTCCTGCGGCAAGTGCACGCCCTGCCGCGAGGGGACGAACTGGACGGTGAAGATGCTCGAGCGCATCCAGGCCGGCTCGGCGACCCCGATGGACCTCGACATCATGGCCTCGGTGCAGGAGCAGATCATCGGCAACTGCCTGTGCGTCCTCGGGGACTCGATGGCGATGCCGATCGGCGCGATGATCAAGCACTTCCGCGAGGAGTTCGAGGCGCACATCGAGGCGGCGCGCGAGGCGAACGGGCTGGGGGCGGCGATCCCGCAGGTCAACCGCGCCGAGCACGCCGGGCCGTACCCGTTGCTGGAGCCCGCCTGATGCCGCGGCCGGCGGTCCATTGGGTCACCTTCTCGATCGACGGGCGCGAGGTGACGGCGCCGAACGGCGCGATGCTCGTCGACGGCGCGAAGTACGGCGACGTCGAGATCCCGGTGTTCTGCTACGAGCCCAAGCTCGGCCAGCCCGTCGGCGCGTGCCGGATGTGCCTGGTGGAGATCGAGGGCATCCCGAAGCTCCAGACCGCGTGCTCGACGCCGGTCAAGGACGGCATGGTCGTGCACACGCAGACGGCGCGGGTGCACGAGGCCCAGCGCGCGGTGGTCGAGTTCCTGCTGATCAACCACCCGCTCGACTGCCCGGTGTGCGACAAGGGCGGCGAGTGCCCGCTCCAGGACATCACCTACGGGTGGGGCCCGGGCGCGTCGCGCTTCATCGAGCCCAAGCGCCACTTCAAGAAGCCGCTGGAGCTGTCGCCGCTGATCGCGATCGATCGCGAGCGGTGCATCCTCTGCTACCGCTGCGTGCGCTTCTCGCAGGAGATCAGCGAGGACTACCAGCTGGTGCTGCTCGAGCGCGGGGCGCACTCGTTCGTGGGCACGTTCGACGGCCACCCGTACGTGGCGCCGTTCTCCGGGAACATCATCGAGCTGTGCCCGGTGGGCGCGTTGACGTCGCGCGCGTACCGGTTCCGCGCGCGGCCGTGGGAGATCGAGGGGGCCGGCACGGTCTGCACGATGTGCCCGGCGCAGTGCAACGTGCAGCTGACGGTCCGCGACGACCGCGTGATGCGCGTGATGGCGCGCGACCACGACGAGGTCGACGACGGCTGGCTGTGCGACAAGGGGCGCTTCGCCTACCAGCACGTGCACTCCGACGAGCGGATCGTGCAGCCGCTGGTGCGCGAGGGCACCGAGCTGATGCCGGCCTCGTGGGAGAAGGCGCTTGCGGCCGCGAGTGGCGCGTTGCGGCGCGCGGGGGCGCGGGCGGCAGCGGTTGCCGGCGGGGAGACGACCAACGAGGAGGCGTTCCTGCTGGCGCGGCTGTTCCGGGAGACGCTCGGCTCCGGGCACCTGGCGGCGCGGCCGGGCGGCGAGCTGCCGGCGGAGGAGGCGCGCGCGCTGGCCGACCCGGCGCTGCAGGCGTCGGTGCCCGACCTCGAGTACGCGCACGCGGTGCTGGTGCTCGACTGCGACCCGATCGACGACGCGCCGGTGCTCGACCTGCGGATCCGCAAGGGCGTGCGGCGGCACGGGGTGAAGGTGGCGGTGGCGAGCGCGCGGCCGACGGCGCTGGACTCCTCGGCGGCTACGGTGCTGCGGCACGCGCCGGGGTCGGCGGAGGCGGTGCTGGTGGCGCTCGACGCGGCGCTGGCCGGCGACGACGGCAACCTCGGCGGGGCTGCGACGGCGGCGGGGTCGAACGCCTCTGCGGTCGGCGAGTTTGCGGCGTGGCTGCGCGACGCGGGCGCCGACCTGGTGATCGTGTACGGCGAACAGGCGATGAGCGCGCAGGCCGCACGGGCGCTGCTGAACCTGGCGTCCCGGCTGGGGCTGCGCGGCCGCGCGGGCGCGGGGCTGCTCGAGCTGCCGTCGAGCGCGAACGGGCGCGGGCTGCGCGAGGCGGGCTTCGCCCCCGGCCACGGGCCGGGGTTCGCCCCGCTCTCCGCGCCCGACGACGCGCCCGGTCCCGACGCGGGCCCCACTTCCGGTCTCGACGCCCGCGGCATCGCCGAGGGCCTCGCCTCCGGCGACCTGGCGACGGTGTGGCTGCACCACGCCGACCCGGTGCGGGCGTTCCCGGACCGGGCGCTGTGGGAGCGCGCGCTGGGCGCCGCGCAGACCGTGATCGCCGTCGAGTCCGTGCTGACCGACACGGTCCGCGAGCACGCCGACGTGGTCTTCCCCGCCGAGGCGTACGCGGAGAAGGAGGGCACGCTCGTGCACCCCGACGGCCGGGTGCAGCGCCTGCGGCCCGCGATCGGCCGGCCGCAGGGCGTGCGGGCGCTGTGGCAGGTGATCTCCGACGTCGGCGACCTGGGCGTGCTGACGGGGCCGATGGCCTCGGCGCAGCTGTTCGCCGCGGTCCCCTTCTACGCGGGGCTGACGCTCGACGAGATCGGCGGACGGGGGGCGCGCTGGCCGGAGTCCGCGCAGGACTGGGACGCGCCGTGGGATCTCGCGCCGCTCGACGTGCCGGCCGCGACGTCAGCGAGCGACCGGCAGCTGCGCCTCGGCACGTTCCGCTCGCTGTGGGCCTCCAAGGAGGTCGACGTCTCGCCGGCGCTGCGCTTCCTGCGCCCGCGCCAGGTGGTGGAGCTGTCGCCCGGCGACGCCGCCGCGATCGGGGTGCGCGAGGGCGACCGGGTGGAGGTCGCGGCGGGCCCCGCCGGCGAAGCCGGTGGGAGATGGACGCGGGTGCGCGGCGCCGTGAAGCTGCGCGCGGCCGTGCCCGGCGGGTCGGTGTTCCTGGCCGAGGGCACGCGCGAGGACCCGGCCAACGCCTTGACCGACGCGCTGGTGGAGGTGCGCCGCGTGGGCGGGCCGGCCGAGCCCGAGCCGTCGTCCGTGCCGGCGCAGGTGACGCCGGCCGCCGAGGGCCTGGCCGAGAT